>CAYOHX010000075.1:0-23304 GCA_964403875.1 uncultured Anaerolinea sp.
AAGCTGGAAGGGGAGTTAAGTGGTATGAGCTTAGATCACGCCCGCCCTCCCCGCTCTGACAACGAATAGGTTCGGTTAGAGGCCAAAATACCTCAGTGGGCTGCAGAGCTACCAGGGTATCGCCTCGGACAAAAGCTGCTCGGATGGCCGTCCGTAGCAGCTTTTTCTTTTCGATTGGTAAGGTTTCGTCCCAGTTATTCAAGCTGGTTCGAAGGCTATCGGTTAGTGTTATTATAACATTCGCATCTTCGAGACGCAAGTTACTTTTTGACTTTTCGTATCGCTCCTTCTCGACCTGATATTGGTCGCGATTAATATCTCCCGCTAAGTATAGCTCGCGGGCACGATTGAAGCGGTTCTCAATTTCCCGGCTTGCTTCCTCTGGATCAATAGTTTCATGGGTTTTGTCCCATGCCGCCATGATATTCTTGAGGGCTTCGACCATGCTGGCTTCCAGCTTTTCTGCTCGTACGGTATGCTGTGGACAATTTCTAGTCTTTTCAATGTTCGCCCCATCCCGGTAATATAACCGGTTCTGATTGGAAACACCGCGCATCGAGCTACCACAATAGCCGCAGTAAAGAATGCCAGACATCGGGAAAACGTGAGCCGGCGTGCTCCACTTGGTATGCCGGGTAACAGTTTGCAATCGCCTCAGTTCCTGCGCTTTATGGTAGTCTTCCATGCTGATCAGTACAGGATGTTGACCAGGATAAAGTTCAGCGCTAGCCAGATCGCTTCTACGCGTACGCCTGGCCCCTAGCCCAGACGACGATTTGTAGGGCAAGAACCCGGTATAGAAAACTCGCTTGAGCATATCCCGAACTACGTCCTTCTTGAACGGTCCAGGCTCTGACACGCCCGGGTGGCCGCGTTGATGTACCTGGATCTTTTCGCCACTGGGCAGCTCAAGGAAGAATCCATTCAGCTTTTCTGCGATGATCGCATCCGAGGCGTTCCTTTCTAGATACCAGGCAAATGCCAGCTTGACCACCTGGCTGTCGATAGGATGAGCTACCAGATGCTTGCCGTCTGTTTTGCTTGGCTGACCAAAGTCAGGGCAGTAACCTTTTCCATTTGGGTCTTCACAGGCCTCACAAAGCCCCTTGCAATACCCGTAGGGTGGCATGCCGTTCCAAAGGCCCTTCCTTGCCCGCTCTTTCTTACCCTTGATAGTCTCTTGTCTCAAATTATCTAAGTAAAGTTCGGCCAAGATGCCCAGGACGGTCAGCGTGAGCTTGCCCCAAGGTGAGGTGAAGTCCAGGCGCTCCTGTACGGACGCAAAGGCGACGTTCATATGCCTGAGGGTATCCAGGGCTGTCAGGAGGCCCGCCAAGTGCCTGTAGAAGCGGTCAATCTTATCGACCACCACCACGTCGAACTTACCATCTTCCGCATCCTGCATCAACCGGGCCAGGTCAGGCCGAAAGCTGTCTTTCTTCGCGGAAATACCGGCATCCGTATAGATCTCCAGCAAATCCCAGCCCTGACCGTTCACGTAATCACGGATATTCTTTGCTTGCGCGTCAAGGCTATGCCCATCCACCTGTTCGCGCATGGATACTCTGCGGTATCCAACCGCTCGCAACCTTTCTTTTTCCACATGAACCTCCTAGTGCTATAATGGTTTTGATACATCCGGAAAGAACGGATGTTCCCCTATTTTACGTCAGGTGGACTCACATGGAAGAACCAATTGCGAAGTCACGTCGAAAAACACTGGAGAAACCGTATGATCCTGAGCCAATGATCAAAAGGCTTAGAGAATTACTGGAAAAGCACAACGAGAGTTACCGGGAGGCCAGCCTGCGCGCCGGATTAGATCATCAGGGCGTACGCCGGGTGTTGGAAGGCCAGCGACCAAGTATGCACATTTGCATTCTACTGGCGGATCATTATGGCGTTAATCCCAACGAGTTTCTTCAATTAGCCGGGTGGCCGACCTTGAAAATATTCGACATTCGGTCCGTAGATACAGACAACCTTCCCCCAGAAGCTGTGGATATTGCACTAGCAGTAGCAAAGATCTCTGATCCTGGAACGCGGAAAGCTGTAGTGGAAGCTATGCTGTTCTTAACTAAAAAATACCTTGATGGTTGATACTTATTGATGTTCACGTAAGTTTCTATGTTTCTATAACGGTTAGCATAAAGCGTAAGGACTTACCCTTGAGCAATATATGCAAATCTCAATAGTTTGTTTCTCGCCAGTTGGTTAAATATCTACCAGTCGTTGCTTTTGCAACACATCCCCAAATAGAAATTCATGCGTTGTAGGAGAGGAGTCAAAAATCCGTCCTAACTATATAGAAGCGTTTCTGTTTAGAGTTGCCTTGAATTCCTCATTTTTTTCTTATGGATTAGCAGATCTAGTCGAAACTTGAGTAGGTGTGATGACTGAAGTTCGAGTTATTGTTTGGGTTGATGATGGCATTACTGTGAAGGTTGGTGTAGCGCTGTTTGTTTTTGTAGGTTCCACACTATTTGTTGCTGAAGGCCTTAGAGTAGCTGTAGGGGAAATAGCAGTATTGGAAGCTTGAGGACTTACATACGGGGTAGTGGTTACACCTGGTGGAATTGGAGAAGGATTTATAGCGAATAAATCCAAAGCCAACATCAGAGCAAGGACAAGTAACATGATAATGGCATTGCGAAACCATAGCTGAGAGCCAATGAGATAGGTCGCTTTATTGTTATAAACCTGCTGATTCCGTTTGTACGAATAGATATATGTAGTTAACAGGTTTTTTTTCGAATCTTTTATCGTGACATTAGACATGGAAAAAACGTCATCAATGTCAGGCGTTACTGTTTTGTAACTTCCAACTCGAATTACTCGAAACGCTAACAAGATCGTCATGATCAGGGTAAACACAACGAACAGATAAATAACTCCAGTCATGATAATTTGCCAGGTTGGCAGGTCGGTTACTTTTTCAGGTAATAACCCTGTAATTCCAGTGATAAAGGCTGTCGCAACACCTGTAACCCCTAATAAATTTTGAGCTTTAATTTCAATGGCTTCACCACGTGTGTTCTCCTTTTCTAGCATGTCCTTGGCAAAAAGGAGAGCTTCATCGAGTTTTTTCCCTTCGATTCCATCAAGTTGGGCAAGTATTTCCGAATACCTAGTCTGCGTATATTCGTCTTTTGGCTGGAGACCGATGACCCAAGGAATCAGGTCTAAACCTAATATTTCAAGGATTATTTCCAATCTGGTTGCCATTGGTATTCCCTAGTGCAGGATCAGAAGACATTTTTGGAAAACGATTCCTCTCGTAGGAGTGACGCCCACCTAGCACAATGCGGTTCAAACGCGGCTGACAGGTGGCATGCTAGCCGCCTCTACCAGAATGACGTAACAATAGACGTGCGACTCCCATTCGCCTTTTCAAGGTATGTTTCCTGATCCTGCACTAGGAAAGAGCACGTCCCATAATCAACAAGTCAGCTAAACTTTCTCGAAGAGGTATATCGGGTAACAATTGTTGGATCCAAGCCCATTGGCCATTCGGATTAATTTCTAAAAACACATATGTGCCATCAGGAGTTAGAACCATGTCAATTGCTCCAAAAGCAAGGTGTAATTCCTGTAAAAGCTCCTTGCACTTCGTTTCGATTTCTTCTGGCAATTTATGTCGATGATGTCGCAGTGACTCTGACCTTACTTTTCGCCAATCATCTTTCGTTTCGGGGATTTCTTGGGAATGGATCTCAACAGCAAATACCTTAGTGCCAATAACGGTAATTCGTAGTTCAAGCTGTTTTTTTACATATTTTTGGAACTGTGATGGAGCTAACGAAACTTGCGAAAACCAAGCTAAATGCTCCGGTTTTACTCGGTTGGTAAAAATTAGACCGGTATGGTGTTCTCTTGTTAATCGACCATGACGCAAAGGTTTATACACAATGTCGGCCGAATACTTCTGATAAAACTCCTCGGCTGTTTTCGGATCGTTGGTAATTATTGTCGGGTAGATAGTAAAACCCACTTGCTTGGCAACTCTCAACTGATGCAATTTGTTTTCAGCAATACGCAAAGCATCCGGGTTACTGACCCAAAAACAATCTAGCGTTCTCAAGATTCCTTCTAGGGCTGTTCTACTTTCTTCAATAATAAAAATCCGATCTTCTTCGTCAGTTACTTCCGGTGCAGGAATTGGTGATACTGGCCTTCGATACCAAACGCTAGTTATTTCTTCAAACAGGAGTTTCCTTTTGGGAAAAGTGAAATAACCGTGAAATCCATGACCATCGAATTCCCAAGCAACCTTTACATGTCGAGGATAATCCTCAGTATTGAAGCGTAGATAATCAACGCCTCTCCGCTTGAGCTCGACAATGAGGTAATCAACAGTTTGATCTTGCCTATTGGTAACAATGAGGATCATGGGCTAGGCTAATCGTCCGAGTCCGTTCCTTCCTTATCGGCTTTTGTTTCAGTTTTGGTCCCCAACGAATATCCTAAAAAGGACTCAGTCGATAAGTCCTGGTCTGTTTGTTCTTTTTTTACTGAAGTTGCCGTTTTGGTAGCGACAGAGTGATACAAGGTGTCGTCCATATCAGAAGTCTCTTTTTTTACATTAGTGACCGTATGCGTTCCGTATGAACGCCCAGAATCATCGTCATCCGGCCTTTCCTGTTGTTGGAAGGTTTCGGTTTTTGTTCCCGCAGTAAATTCTGCTTCAACCAAAATTTGCTTAGATCCATCCTGCATCATAATGAAGGAAAGGTCTTGTTCTTCATCGTAGTAGCTGCTCGGTTCTGCATTTTCATCATATTGGAGAGCTACTTCAAAAAGAGTTCCAAAAGGGCGAAACTCTGACTTAGGGTCCATGCTTGGCTGCCTCTCTGTAAAATTGTCTTATTTCGTAAGGCTGTTCTATTATATTCGAATTGAGAATGAGTCATGTAAGAGTTCTGTAATTTGTAATGTTTACTTTATTCTGATCGGCAAATAGTAATTCTGTAAGAAGAATAGATCAACAGTCCTTGACACACTCCTCACACCGAATCTCTCATTGCCAGGTCCTTAGCTTACGCACAGTTCATGGGAAATCTAAACTTGCGTAATATCTCCGCTTTGCAGCAAGCACACTCCTGCCTGTCGCCACTCAGCCATTTGGTCTCTCGGTAAATGCTTCGGTTGTCATTCCATGAAACTTTCTTAACCGAATTATGGATTTGTCAAAAGTAAACAAGCCAGAAGCTATTATCTGCCCCTGGCTCGTCTTTTTAAACTGTTTATCAACATACAACTACATCAAAAGGGGTGTTCGCAAGAGCCTTCTTTACTTTTCCATCCTGATCGAAATAAAGGGCGACAAACATAACACTTAAGATTGCTTTCTTCTCGGCTAGAGAAAGTCGCTTCCAGGTGGATTTAAAATCCTTAAGGAGAGGAAATAGGTCTTTTGCTTCTGGACGACTGGCCGGTTGGTGCTCTTTCAATCGTCTCGTAATATCAACAGCACGCTCTTCAAACTGAGCCTGGTTAATATACCCTCCCGTAAATAGCCGCTGCAACCGCTCCAATTCCTTACGTAGGTTATATGTTTCTCGCTCGAATTCGGCCAGGCCGTTATCGTGCAGATAATACGCATAGATCATTTCGTGCCACTTCTCAGGGATCACCAGCTTGCCAACCAGCCGGTCGATTTCCCCTTCAACCTCCTCAGCCTTCCAGTTGCCCAGATGCGCTTCCAGCAAGCCCTCCCATTGGTGATTCGGTTCCACCGGGCGTGTATCCGTAAAAACGGCTTCTTCTGTTGGTTTCGCCTGAGTGATTTTGCCCCGGTCTCGAACCGTGGCGCAGCGATAATACGAAATGCCACTGCCACCCCGAACACCACAAAAGCCTGCTTTGATCTTCCCGTGCTCGTAACACACCCAGCAGCGCCCGATACCGGTCAGCAGGTACTCTGGACGGGGCGTGTGGGTAGTTGCTTTCATGTTTGATTTGGCTTTTCGCAGCTGCATGTTCGATTCCCACAATGACTTTGTGTAAAGGGGAGTGTGTACGCCTGCGGTGAGCTGCTGAGGCACACGCTTATTGGCTAATGGCAGGCTGTTCGGTTTTCTGCGTGGGTCTTCAGGATCATCCTCCATGTCTAACGGGCGAGTTGGATAATGCGCCACCAGGCCAACGTAGTACGGGCTGCGCACGATGTCGCGGATATTATCCCGGCTGAACGGGCCAGGTGGGACGCTTCCAGGCCGACCCTTTGTGCGAAAGTGGACTTCTGTGCCATCGGGCAAACGGAAGATATTTCCATTCAGAGCACTTGCAATATCAAGATCACTTTTTCCCTGATGATACGAAACGACAATGAGCTGGACAGCATGGGATTCTATCGGATGAGGAACTGGGATGCGGCCGCGCTCACTTTCCGGGCGGTCTGGATGACCAAACAGCGGACAGTAATCTTTGCCATTCGGGTCTGTGCAGGTGGAGCATAAACCATTGCAGTACCCAAACCGGTACGAAGCATTCGACAGGCCCTTCATCACGCGCTCCAACTTAGCTTCCCGCGTCCGCGCGCTTGCCTGCCAGATATACATTTCTGCCAGCGCTCCCAGCACATAAAGCACCAACCTGCCCCACCAGTTATCCGTATCAATTTGCTCGGTGACCGAAACAAGCCGCACCTTGTAACGCTTGATCAGCTTCAGAAAGCGTAAGAGGGATTCGAGGTTGCGGTACAGACGATCCAGTCGGTGAACGACTACCACCGTGATTCTTCCCGCGCGAACGTCCTGCAGCAGCCGCTGGAGGCCTGGGCGCCGGCTGTTGCGCCCTGTTTTTGCCGGGTCTTCGTACACGGCATATACCCGCCAGCCCTTTGATTTCACGTACTCTTCGGAGCGATCCGGCTGAATCTCCAGCGAATAACCGTGGTGGCGCGGGTCCAGGCGAGAAATGCGGGTATAAATACCAGCCACTTCCTGATCGGGATTGCGCGCAAGGTCACCGAGAAAGCTCTGGATTTTATTTTTCAGGTCGTCAGGATTGGTTGGTAGGTTCAGTTCCATTGGCATTCTCGATCGCTTCTCGGATTACTTGGGGCAGTTCTTCTAACCCCTGGTCAATTTTGCGTCCGGTGATGCGGCGCAGCGCCAGGGCTAGCTCATAACAAAATTCGCGGATTTTCTCTTCCGCAGCCGGGTTCAATGGTTCTTCACCTGGAACGTCAGAAGGATTTGCATTCACGAGATACCTCTTTCAAACGGTCGTACAGCTCTGTCCAGTGGGGCTTGATCTCTTCGGTTCCCCGAAGGTTTTTCCCAATACGTTTCAACCGAACAATACTCCTGGAAAAGTAATTGATCGCTGTCAACAGGGCGTCCAGGTGCTGGGAAAAGTGATTTAATTCCGTTCGTTCTTGGGGATTGCCATTCTCTTCCTGCATTGCTTCAGCCAGTTCAGCCATCAACAATGAGGTATAAATTGCGTTCCAGCCAACACGGCTCAGGTCGCGGCTGATCTTATTTACCGCGGAAAAGCATGGCTCGGCAGCATACTGCTCCAGGCCAAAGGCTAAATCGCGCATCGCTTTCGCGGCCTGGCGCATCTGCTGGGCAGCATCAACGGTCAACAAAGAAGGATGATCAGGTTGGTTCATTCGTTTTCCTCGAAAGTTGTGATGCTCTGAATGTACAGCGCACGAACCCGCCTGACCATTTGTCAAAAGCGGCAATAGGGGGAGTAGTCTTGCCGCTTTTGACAATTAGAGAAGAGATTGCGGTTTCCCGCAATTGAGCGTGGAAAACCGCAATCGAACTTGCGGATTTTCCCAGTTACCCATAAAGGATCGGTCATATAAAATAACCAAAATCAAACCGATACACAACCAAACAAAAGAAGGGGGAATTTAAGACTTTGTCCCAGATCGTCTTTATCGGCGAAAATAATGCCATTATTGTTATGCACGAGACTGTTCAAACCGAAGTGTTGCTTCAGCGTATCCAAATGGGATTATGGGAACCACCCTTTCAGGCACATTGCGGCCCTTTTCAGGCAATCCAAAAGGGAGATACGCTTATCATTACGCCTATTCGTGGGACCGAATCGCTATACCGGCGAATGAATTTTTCCGCTACAGAAGCACGCATCTTGCAAGGATTGGCTGCCGGAATGAATGATGATCAGCTCGCGACTGTTTGCGATATCAAGCCTCGAACTGTACGCTTTTATGTTTCTAGACTGAAAGATCGACTGCAGGCACTCACTCGCGAGCACCTGGTTGCAAAAGCAGGAATATTAGGTTTGTACGACTCCTCCACAGTAGGTTTGGACAATTAAGCTCCTGACCTTCTTGTGCAGTTCCGTACTATCATCTATGATGAACACCACATCAGGGAACATTCATGTCGAGAATTCGTAACGATCTTCCGAAATACCGTTCTCAGTTACTCAAGTATGACTTGCTGATCTATGCAGCGCAGGAACGCGAAGAGGATTTTTCGGTTACTTCACGCTGGTCATTTTATGTTATCGGAGCTGAGGACCGGGTTATTGCTGAAGTGAATTATGGCTGGTCGGGAATAACTGCCCAAAATTCATCTCCAACGGTCAATGAACTTATTGTTTGCCTGGAAGATCCTGGGCTTCAGGATATTGTTCAAGAGAAGATCGATACCTTATACGAAGGGTATCCCTGGCTGCCAGTCTTGCCTGTTCGATACCTGGATCCTGACGAGTATTACGAAGAACACCTATTGCCCCACCTGAACGGATGGTACGATCCCGACACCGGAAAAATTCACTTCTTTGAGGCTTTTCAACTGGCGACCAGCATGCCTAGACTTGAAAGCCGCTGTGGAAAGGTGGAAGAAAGTTATTACTTTTGTGGAGACCTGCTCCCCTTCGTCGAGCCAGATTTCGCCGGCGACGTTTGCAAAACTTGCCTTCGCACAGGTCAACAATTGAACATCTACGAGCCGGAATTTTCAACTGGTATTGTAGAAGTGCGTATCCATCTAGCGAACGCTGAAACCTGTGAGGATGCGTTTACCCAGGTTCGTGACCATGTAGAAAGGTATCGGCAAGAGGAGATCCGGGTACAGTACATTCATGTTGAGATCGTTGGCGCGCACTGGAGTGTGCTCCTGGCTAACGAATGTGTAGAGCAGGTGCGTCAGTTCTGCCAGCAAAACTACCCAGAGATTGAGTCCTACGTAATTTTTGTCTAAATACCAAAAAATAACGGCAATTTTGGATAACAACGGTAACGCTCCGGGGATATAATAGACTTATATCCCCGGAGTGAATTTAATATGCCTGACCTGCCCGACATCATGACGATAGAAGAAGTATCAACCTACCTACGAGTACCTGTTTCTTCCCTTTATAAGCTGGCTCAACAAGGCAAGATACCGGCTTCGAAAGTGGGACGTCATTGGAGATTCCGGCGAGAGTTCATCGACCGTTGGATCGATGATCAGGCGCAGGGCGTTAAATCAGATAATAAACAAACAAGAATCTCGCCTATAGAATAAGTTTTGAAAGATCGCGATAGTTCTCAATGTTTTTTGGAAGGAAAAAGATGAGACCTTCAGTTTCTGGTGAATTTTTATATGACATTGCAATCTCTTTTGCAGGGGAAAACCGGGCAGTGGCCTTGCAGTTGTTCGAGCTTCTGAAAGCAAGGAATATAAAGGTTTTTTACGATTTCGATGAACAGGCAAACCTCTGGGGAAAAGACCTGATCGAACATCTTTCGGATGTTTATGCGAACCAGGCCCGTTATTGCTTAATTCTCATCTCAAAGTACTACCCTGAGAAACCTTGGACAAGGTTGGAACGTCGAAGCGCACAGTCCAGAGCGTTCCGCCAACCAGAAGAATATATACTGCCAGTGCGATTGGACAGTACCGAAGTACCTGGCCTTCCAGACACAGTGGCTTATCTAGACTTACGTCGACAATCAATTGAGGATATTGCAGATCAGGTTGTAAAAAAGCTTGGGCGCCAAGCAAGACAGGAACAGATGGTTTCTAGCTCAGTTTCTCAGGTTGGAGCGGCGAAACTCAACATCCCCTTACCCCAGGTTTCAAGAGCCTTTACCCAACTCGATAAAGACCGTTTTATCAAGAAAGCTTTTGAGGTAATGAAATCTTATTTTCGGCAGGCTCTATCGGATCTGCAGCGCCAGTATCCACAAACCGAAACGGACTTAAAAGAAATTACATCAGAAAAGTTTGTGGCTCGGGTTTATATACACGGCGATCTCCGTTGTATGTGCAAGATCTGGCTGGGGAATGGTTTCGGTTCTCAAGCGATTCAATATTTAGAAGGTCCACGGATCGACATCGACCGTGATAATTCAATGAATGATTACCTAATGGTGGACACAACCCCCTCTGAATTGGGATTTAAAATATCATCTTTCGGTTTTGGGATAGGGGTACAAAAGCCCGATCATGATATCGTTTCTCCCGAACAAGGTGCCGAATATCTTTGGAGACGGTTTACCGCAAGCCTTAAATAATATGTGCCCGGAATAGTGAAGCTATGACCTACAACGAAGAAGACACCAAACTCCATTGCATCACTCCAGCCCTCCAATCGAAGGAATGGGTTGGTCAGCGCATAACGATGGAATATCCTATCAGCGCAGGACAGATTGTGTTGCAGGGCGATGGGCATCAACGTTTGATGCCTCAAAAAGCCGACTATCTTCTCCGTTATAGTGAATCTCTCCCAATAGCAGTAGTGGAAGCCAAAGATGAAGATCATGCTGTTGGAGCCGGCCTGCAGCAGGCGATGGGATATGCCGAAAAGTTAGGCCTGCTATTCGCCTATTCCTCCAACGGGCATGGCTTTGAAGAATGGGACTTTACGACCAACACCCAACGCTCTTTGGGGATGGCTGAATTCCCTACTCCTGAAGAACTCTGGCAGCGATTGTGTGCTTATCGTGCGCTTGACGCAAACCGGCCGGTCAATCCGTTGCTGCATCCCTACTGGCGCGACCCGACCGGCAAAAAAATGATGCGCTACTATCAAGAAGTGGCCGTCAACCGGACCATCGAGGCTATTCTCAAAGGCAAGCAGCGGATCCTGCTCAACCTGGCAACTGGTACCGGGAAAACGTTTATCTCCTTCCAAATCGCCTGGAAGTTGATCAAGTCCGGCTACTTCGCCAATAAGCGTGTTTTATTTCTGGCAGACCGGGTGGTGCTTCGCAGTCAGGCATTCAATGCCTTCGAGCCGTTCAAAGACAGCTCGGGAGATCCACGCGCGGAGATCACTGGCGATATTCTCTTGGGTCGCCAGATCTACTTTGGGATTTATCAGGGCATGTATGCCACAGGGCCTGATGGCTTGCGCCAGTTCGAACAGCTCCCCGCCGATTACTTCGATCTGATCATCATCGATGAATGCCATCGCAGCGGTTTCGGCACCTGGAATGAAATCTTGCGTCACTTCCCCGGGGCGGTCCAACTCGGCATGACCGCTACGCCCAAGCGCAGCGACAACGTTGATACCTTCCAATACTTTGGCGAGCCAATCTTCACCTACTCCCTTGGGCAAGGGATCGACGATGGTTTCCTGGCCAACTACAAGATCCACAAAGCGAAGACCGACCTGGATTTGGAAGGACTGGATTGGAGCCATGTGATTCGTGATGGCGTACGGGTCGATATTCCGCCGAATGCCACGCCAAAGGAGCATTACGCGACCTCGGACTTCGAGCGCCAGATCACCCTGCCAGACCGTGTCAAAGTTCACTGCGAGCACCTTTCCAGCTTGCTGCGCATCTATGGCCGGATGGAAAAGACGATCATTTTCTGCGTCAACCAGGATCACGCCCTGGAAGTGCGCGATCACCTCAACCGCCTGAGCAACGACTTGAATGTTCCCAATTACGCTGTGCGCATCGTCTCGGAAGAGGCGGACGCCCAGGCGCTGCTGGAGAAGTTCCAGGCCGTGGAGAAACCTACGCCGGTGATCGCCACTACCGTGGACTTGCTGAGTACCGGCGTTGATGCGCCCAGCGTGCGCAATATCGTTTTTTTCAAAACCATCAACTCGCCCACCGTCTTCAAGCAGATCATCGGGCGCGGCAGCCGGCTGTGCGAGGATACTGACAAGTATTGGTTCCGAATCATCGATTATACCGGTGCGACCGATCTTTTCGATGAGTGGGACAAACCGACCCCACCTGCCACCGGCGGCGCGCAAACCACCGGCCCCCGCGTATGCTGGCTGGGCGGCAAGGTGCTTTCCGAAAAGACCGGTCAGCCCATTGCCGATGCAGTGATCACTGTGCAGCTTGGTCCCAATGAAATTGTCCAGCAGCGCACTGGCTCGGATGGGCAGTTCCTGTTCTCCGACCTTCCGGCCGGGGAAGTGATCGTGACTACATCGGCCTATGGCCACAAGAAAACTTCCTCGACGCTGACCATCGAGCAGGGCGCGCCGAAGATTCTTACCGTGCAGCTCAAAGCGGCCCAGCCGCCCAAGGATAAGATGATCCGGGTGAGCGGGTTGGAGGTGCGCATCGTGGATGAAAAGTATGAAGAGCGTGATGCGCAGGGCAACCTGGTCTCCCCGCAGGATTACCTCAAGAAGGTGCGCCAGGAGATCATCCAGGTATGTTCTTCGCTAATGGAGCTGCGTTCGCGCTGGATCGACCCGGAACGCCGGCGCGAACTGCTGCAGCGGCTGGAAGAGCGCCAGGTGGCGGTGGAAGTGCTGGCCGAGATCCTCAAACGCTCGGACGTGGACAGTTTCGACCTGCTGGCGCACATCGCCTTCGATGAGACCATGCATAGTCGCGAGGAACGTGCCGTGGCGCTGTTCAACCTCAACCAGCAGTTCTTCGCCATGTACCCGGAACGCGCCCGCGTGATCCTGCAAGCGCTGGTCGAACGCTATGTGCAGGGCGGGCTGGATGAGATCCTCGACCCTGAAGTCTTCAAGCTGCCGCCCATTCGCCGCGAGGTCGGCCAGGTAGCGCCCTTATTCGGTGGGATGCGCCAGTTCGTGCAGGCGCGCAACACCATGATTCAATATCTGTATCCTTAGAATTTAGGAGCATTCATGCCCAACGAGTTAGATGCTAAGTTCTGGCGTGCCTGTGATATTCTGCGCCGGGACGACAATACCCAAAGCCTGTTGGATTACGTCGAGCAGATCTCGTGGCTGCTCTTTCTCAAATCGCACGAGGACCAGGAAGACACCCGCGCCGATGAAGCTGAATATGCCGGCCAGCCTTATGAGCGCGTAATTGATAGGTACTACCGCTGGTCTGTGTGGACCGGCGGGCGCATCGAGCAGGCTCGCCAGGCGCACTTGGATGCGCAGGCCGAGCTGCGGACCGCTCAAAAAGAATTGGTGAAGCAGGAAAGCACGCTGCTGAAAGATGAAGCCGCGTTGGAGGCTTCTCGCCGGGCGGTCGAATCCGCCGAGCAGCGCGTGCAAATCGCCGCGGAACGAACGGAAACGGAACGCACATTACAGCGCCAGGCCGTGCAGCCCCTGCTCGACTCGACCGAAGAGGATGACAGCGCCATGGCCGAAGCCATTTTGGGCGGACTGACCGGTAAGGCGCTGATCCGCTTCCTGTCCGAATACCTGTTCCCGCACCTGCGCGAGCTGGCAGGCGGCGAGGAACATGGAGTCATACGCCAGATCTTCGAGGAGACGCCCTCGAAAATGCTCAAAAGCGGCTTCATCCTGCGCGATGCCATTGCCGTGGTGGATACGATCGACTTCCACGCGCCGGAGAACGTGCATACCCTCTCACATCTCTACGAAAGCCTGCTGGTGCGCATGGGACGCGAAGGCGGCATGTCGGGTGAGTTCTACACCCCACGCCCGATCATTCAGTTTATGGTCGAGATGGTGAACCCGAAGCTGGGTGAAACAGTCTACGACCCGGCCTGCGGATCGGCCGGCTTCCTGGTGGAAGCCTACGCTCACATGCTGGCCAACCAGGTGGAGCTGACCGCGCAGTTCCGCAGACTGCGCGACGCCACCTTCTTTGGTCAGGAAAAGAAACCGCTGCCCTACCTGCTGGGGGTGATGAACACCGTGCTGCACGAGATTCCCGTGCCGCATATTGTGCGCAAGAATACGCTCAGCGACGATATTCGCAAGTACAGCGAGAAGGAACGCTACCACGTTATCCTGACCAACCCGCCCTTTGGCGGCACGGAAAATATCGAAGCGGTGCGCGCCAACTTCCCCTATCCCTCATCGGCCACCTCGATCCTGTTCATGCAGCACATCATGCACCGCCTGCGCCGCGACGGCCGGGTGGGCATGGTGATCGACGAGGGCGTGTTATTCAAATCGAGCGAGCGCGCCTACCTGGATACCAAGAAAGAGTTGCTGGAAGAATACAACCTGTACGCCATTGTCTCGCTGCCAGCGGGCGTGTTTGCCAACGTGGTTTCCAGCGGCACCGGCCCGAAAACCGACCTGCTATTCTTCGACCACCTGGGGCCGACGCGCCAGATCTGGTATTACGAGGTCAGCGCGGTAGGCTTTAGCCTGACCAAGACGCAGAAGCCGGTGGCGCAAAACGACCTACCTGACTGCCTGGCGATGTGGAAAGCCTACCAGTCCTGGCTTCGGCTGCCGGCTGACCAGCGCGACCCGGAGCCGCCGCAGAACGAGCGCTGCTGGATCGTGCCGGTGGAAGAGATCGTGCAGAAGAACTACGACCTGAGTGCCAACAACCCCAAGCGCAAGAATGGTTTTGCCCACCGCCCGCCGGAGGAGTTGATCGCGGATATCGCCGACAAGCAGGCGCGGATCAGCGAGTTGATCGCGGAGATTCAAGAACTGCTGGCGGGAGAGCGGGCAGATGAATAGTTCCTGTCCCCTTGTTCCGTTATCTTCTGTTCTTACCCAAGATCGGTCCTACATTTATGAGTTGGAGGATCGACCTTATCCGAAGTTATCTGTAAAGTTATATGGTCGTGGATGCGTTCTTGACGGATTTACGGACGGTAAAGACGTTAAGATGAGGCGGCATCAACTGGCAAAACCTGGCCAAGTGATCTTGTCCGAAATTTGGGGTAAGAAAGGTGCTATAGGAATCGTTCCTGAAGAAGGTGACGGAGCTCTTGTGACCAGTCACTTCTTTTTATTCGACATTGATCCTACCAAGGTGGCGACGGACTGGTTGTTATGGTTGACGAAGGCGAACTATTTTGAGAATGAACTCTCAATCAAAGCGAAAGGTTCAACGGGATATGCCGCAGTTCGTCCGAACCAATTTCTCGATCTTTCCATTCCGCTGCCCTCGTTAAAGGATCAGTGGCGGATTGTAGCGGAGATTAATGAGGTAATATCGAGAGTTAGAGAAGTATCAAGACTCCAAGAGGATGCAGTCGAAGAAACAAAGAACCTTTTTACCTCCTTCTTGAACTCGCTTTTTTCAAAAGAAGAGATGGCTGGCTGGCATGAATGCGTCCTTGGTAATTTAGCAGAAATTGTTTCAGGTGTTACTCTAGGGAGAAAAATTGAAGCAGCCAAAATTTCTGTACCTTACCTGCGTGTTGCAAATGTTCAGGATGGCTGGCTGGATTTAGACGAAATAAAGCAGGTAGAGATTCGGCCACATGAACTTGATAAGTGGCGACTGATACCGGGCGATCTACTCTTAACCGAGGGGGGAGATTTTGACAAATTGGGGCGAGGAACCGTTTGGAACGGCGACATTCCAAATTGTATCCATCAAAATCATATATTCCGTGTACGTATTGATCAAACGAGGATACATCCAACATTCTTAGAACTAGAAATTCGGTCCTCCTATGGGAAAAGCTACTTCCTCTCTAAAGCAAAGAAAACTACCAATTTGGCTTCAATAAATCAAACCCAATTACGCGGATTCCCTGTTCGTATTCCGCCTTTAATTGTCCAGGAAAACATTATTATGAGAGTATCAGAAGTAGAAAAAGCACTAAAATTACTGATAAAAGAACAAGAAAACGCTCAAGAACTAATTTTGCACCTAGGATCTTCTGTTTTAGAAAAAGCTTTTTCTAGAGGGTTCTGATTTTATAACTATTGTGCCAATGATCTAATGACTCGTCCGGTTATGGGAGGGTTTTCATATGAGGAATGGTAGAAATAGTTTGAGAGTAAGGTTAAACATTTTCGTTCTCCTTACTATTGTTGTAATTACTACAGTCCTGTTCTTCATCGTAAGGTATTTGATCGCCACATATCCTTTAGATAGGAATAAAGATTGGCTAGATATATTATCTGGAATTGCTCAAGTAATTGGAGTTACCGCAATTATTACCCTAATCCTGGAGTTATACAAGAATAGAAGAGATGAGAAATCTAAGACTTCCCCAAGAATCATTATTCAAAACGACTTTATTGTTACCGACAACGTTCCAGAAGGATGCATTACTGCATTAAACGAAAGTGATGATAATGCTTTACCCCAAAGAGAGGAATTAGCATCTGATGATCAATACCGAGAAGTTTACTCAATGCTAAGAGAAAATCCCAAAAAATATGTTCGTATCTCCATTAAAAACGATCAGCAGGACTATGAAGGAAGTGCCAAGCAGGTGCAATTTAAAATCAAGATGATCTATCACCACGCCACAAACGATAGGCTATATATCCCAAAGGTGATCTATTGCCCAAGGGATAATTTTGTTATTCCAGCAGGGCAAACGGAATACTTATTCATAAGGGTTGGAGATATAAATAGGGAGGGTTATGACCGATTGTCAATCGAGTTTCTAGATGTACAATGCGAGAATATAAGCAGGAAATCATTTAGAGGTAAAGATATTGGTTTCCAAGAAAAGTCTTTCACTCAAAGGCCAATGGTCGTCTTATAATTTAAGGGGATAAAGCATATGGACGATCAATGGAATTTCCACAATAATCTTCCCAAACGGAATGATGGTTTTGTCAATAGAGTAGAAGAAATCGCAAAGATAGAAAATTTTCTTTACGATCGAGAAATTCGTTTTTTAAGCATTACTGGAGAAGGCGGTGTTGGCAAAACAACCCTTGCACTTGAAGTAGCATATCGGGCTATAAACAGACTGCGATATAAATACTGTATCTGGACAACCGCTAAAAGGAAAGAATTAGGCTTTAGCAAGCCAACTGTTATTGGGCCAGTATGGATTGGTATAAAACGCCGTAGTGGGTTAAGTTTCATTGTCAGGTCCCTTTTCGATCTTTATAAACTCATATTGGATGTGACTGAGCATCCTGATATTCAAAATATCCTGGAAATGGAAGAATATGACATTCAAAGAGAGATTCGTCTTTGGCTTAAATACAAACCCTCCCTCGTTATTATTGATGATTTAGATAGCTGGAAAGATTGGGGAGATCTTTTGAGTTTTATCGAGAACCTTCCCCCGCCTAGTTCAATATTAATTACCACCCGAAGATTACTATCAAGCCGTGATATCCCTGGTTTAGGCAATGTTGCTGTTTCTCCTTTACCTATGAACGAGGGAAGACGATTGGTCGAAACACTATGTAAAGAATTAAATACTCAATTTTCGGAAAAGGACAAACATGAGATCCTAAATTTTGCCAGAGGGAATCCACTACTTATTAAGTTAACAATAAGTTACTTGACTCACAATACTGATATCTTGGGACGGAGGAGCTCAATTGCCACCTCTTTAAAAAACATTTCATATAACAGGGATATCACTTACTTCCTCTATAGTGATTTGTATTCAAACCTAACGAAACAGGCAAAATTGATTTTAGTTGCTGCGGTAGTTTATGAAAATATTGAAAATTCTGAGCCGTCCGCTTTGGAATTAAGATCCTTAACGGGATTGGATGAGATCGAAATAGATAATTCCCTTCAACAATTAGAAGAGCTTGCTTTTATAAAACAAAGTGGGGAGGGACCTAGGCGGCTAGATATACACGAATTAGCGAAAAAATTCATTTATGACAAAGAAAAGAGTAAGGTTTCAGCGCTCACAACAAAAATTATGCGCATGAAAACTAAGGTTTGAAACTACTGTTGGGCATTAAACGAAACAGGATCTAAAGCAAGAAGTTCATACTTGGTTTCTACTTCACCCGTCATTGGCTTTAAGGTACGAACAACCCTCATTGTCGCCTTATATGTACTTCCAAGAATCGCCCCCTCAACCTGGCTCATTGCTCCACTAGAAACCTTACCAGTATATTTTTCAGCATCGTTTACTTCAAATTCGAACGTCTTGTTACGAAGGCTGCCACCTTCTAATGACCCAAGTACTTCCTTAGAAGAAATCTCATCTTCAGCGCCTAACTGGATAATAGTTATTGCTGATTTAGCTGTTAGCGTTGAAATTGCTACTGCACCTCCGCGATTTTTTCGGGGAGACGCCCACTCGAGTTTTGTTTCTTCTGTATTTTTACTTATCGCTTGTAAAAATTCCAGATAATTACCAGCAACTCTTAATTTCAGTGCTTGCAACTTCTCCTTCAAAGGATCAGCATTACTTCCAATAGTTATTAATTCGGCCAGTTCCTCAATTGCATCTTCTATATCAGCTTCCTCTAATAAATTTACATAATTGGTTGAAACTAATTCAACCTGAAAAGAACCAGATCCCATCCCCTGCACAAGAAGCTCATTATTGAAAAGAATATTTCTTGGAATTGCACCTCTTGTTGTTGCTTCCTCTTTTTTTGCCTGTCCGATAGAATTGATCGCATCCTGAATTGTGCGTAAAACTTCACCCAAAAACTTTGCAGGTGCCTCGGTACGGAATGAATTTTGAAAATCAAAACTTAAGCGCAATACGATTCTTCTCTCTTGCTCAGCTTTTGTCCGAGTTGACGTATCGAATGATCTATATGTTTGAGTCTCTAACCGCAGAAATTCTCCCTTTTTGGGTAGAAGATCTTCGTGTATCGTTGAAGAAACTACTTGTTCAACTTTTACTATCTCTTCATCGTCTTTTCTTACACTAATGCTATAAACGTATCCAGTTTCATTACCATTAAAAGCATCATGAAGGTCAATTCCACCTGAACGAATTTGTTTGAACCGTCGTTCAGATAATGGAGCATAGAACCAGGTTTCCAGATCATCGCTTTCTTCTGCAAGCACAGCTAGAAAGATGTGATCAAGCTCATTACGGCAAGCAAACAGGACCGGTTTATCGTAAAACTCGTAGACCTCAAATGTACTTAGCGAGCCCAAAGCATATATGCTTTTTACCTGGTCCATATCACTTGCCCTTATTAAATAACAACAGGTTGGAAAAAGGCCCAAGGGGATACTTCTACAGGTATCCACCAAGTATGATGTGAGAGCTCACTACATGCGAACACCGTGTTTTTCACTACACCATGAGAATTCGATACACATCCTCTCGCAATTTTCTTTTTTCTTAATCCCGGGATCCTGTTTTGGACCCGTTTAGCATCCTCCAAATCCAAGTAAATAGAAATTCCACAGACAATGCACTCCGGTTTATTAAAGTCTTTCGTAGGGTAAAGCTCCCTATGGGACTTAAAATCATCAGGACCTGGTTGCTCACCAGCGATAAATCGGAAAGCATCACCGTCAAAGGTGTGACTACCTTCACAAGGACAATTATTTGGAAAGAATGAGGGCCAAGTCATTACATGGTCTCCAGAAAGCAATGATCAGAAGTGAATCGTTGTTATGCTCTCGAGTCTAATAAGGGATAATACAATATTTTTTAGTCAAAGTGTAGTTACTTTTCTCATTAAAATTATTGATAGGTATACATTTTGGAACCCGGATTTACTCTTTCACAAAAACACCCCTCTGTAGCTAGACTTGGTTACCGGGTGCAATGCGTTCAAGCCGACTTTTACTAACAGAGGAGTGTTCCTTTAAACCAACTAAACAAGCTCCATATGGTTTTGTTACAGCCAAGTAAAAAACTGGCTCTGAGTTACCCCAGAGCCAGTTTTTTAGATACCTAATCCCATTTGACCCGCGGGCACCACCTCCCTTCTTGATTTTCTTCTTACCACGACCACCTTCTCGGCCATCCAGTCCGACCAGGTCAGCACCTTCTCGCCCGGCATAATCACCGCACTCGGGGTCGTCAGGCTGCCCAGCGGGTTGCTGCTCACCCTCATCTCGTCGGCGAACAGGGTTTGGAGATCGGGCAGATCAGCGCCGTTGAGCACCTCGCGCGCCAGCGCGGTCAGCAGATCCCCGTCCTCTTCCGGCACGATCGCGCCGCCGACCTCATCCCCGTACAAAAGCTGGGCGGCTTTCATTTTCGCGCCCATCAAGGATAATGCCCGCGCTTCCATCGTCCCGTTGTAGACGGAGAACACTGCCCGCACCGGTCGTACCTGGCCCAGTCGCCATACCCGGCGAACTGCCTGCCAGAGGGTGTAAAGCGAGTACGTTATTTCAAAAAACACCACCGAGGAAAACTGAATCAGGTCGAGACCGGTTTTTACCAGCTCGGCGTTGCAGATCAGCACGTCCAGCCGGTCGGCCCGTTTGGCGATCCAGTCCTCCCGCTTGCGCGGATCCACGTTGCCGCCCAGTACCGTCACGCGCAGGCCGTTCTCTTCCAGCGGCAGCACCAGGTGATCCTGTATGTCGCGCTTGCCGGTCTGGCGCACGTACACCAGCACCTTGCGGCCTTGCAGTTTTTCCGCCCGGCAGAAGTTCGCCAGCCAGCCCTCTTTCGGCAGCCAGCGGTGACCATTGGGATTGATCGCCGGCAGTTCCATCAGCGGCACGTGGCGGATCACCTCGCCCTTCTTGTTCAACTCGTCCACGATGATTGTTTCATCGCGGAAGGCTGAGTTTGGCCGGGCCAGGCTCCATTGCAGCCAGGTCGAGAGGTAGCGGTTGGATTGCAGCGCCATCGACCGCAGCGTACTGTCCATCTGGTGATACTGCTGCGACTGATCGTCGAGCATGGTTAGCGTGCTAACCTCCTCCTTGTATTCCGGCAGTGCCAGCCCCAGGTCTTTAAGGCTGAGAAACACGGTTGTATCCAGCAGCCGGTTGACGATGGCCGGACTGACGCCCGGTTGTTCTTTGGCCTGGTTGCGGTAGCGCCGGTTGCCGGTGAACACGCCGTCCTCATCTTCCTCGTCACTCTTGCGCCGGCGCCGCTGGGATTCGAGCACGCCGTAGAGACGCGCCCAACGTTTTTCGTCATGAAAGGCGAAGTCGCGCCGGACACCAGCATTGAGCCGGTGCAGCAGCCAAAAGATTGATGTTGAGCGGCCACCGAAGAACGTCCCTGTGAGGGTGAGTGTCGATTGGCAGGCAGTGATCAGTTGGTGGAAGGCGATGCCCCGGTCCGAGCTCTTTCCTTTATACTCGTGCGATTCATCGGCACAGAGCAGCTTGAACGCACCCTTCGCGTGCTTGGCGATGTATTCCGCCAGCGACCAGCGCCGCGCCCCACTAAAGCGGTATAGCGGCGTATTGCAGGATCGCGTACCCCAGATGGTATTCCCCTGCTCGTCGCGTTTCAAGCGACCGTCCAGTCCTAATTGCCAGCCAGGCACAGAGGCCCGGCAGAAGCGGCGTTTTCTGGCCAATTCCTCCGGGTTCGTGATGTACGCGCCCTCATCGCCGTAGACAGGCGCACCGCAGGCCGGGCAGACGCACACTGTTTCCACTTGGTTGGTCAGCGGGTCGCGCACTTTCCGCAGCGTCACCGCCGGTTCCCACCCCGAGCCGATTTTGGCCGAGGTGTTGGCCATCACCGCCACTGCTTTCTTGCCCAGCCTGCCACTTTGCCAGTCGGTTAAGAAGCTATGCACGTCGTTCACATCAGCTCGCTCATCGCCTGACCGCCCAATCCGGCGCAACTCGCGCGCCTGTGCCCCCGGGATCACCTCTTCGATCTCGCGGATCCACTTGGGAACCAGGTGTGGCGGGCAGAGGATTAGCGCCGGGTAAGCTCCTAAGAGTTCGATGGAAGCCGCAGCGAGGGTCGTCTTCCCAACGCCCATTTCCGCCTGGATGTTCGCCACACCGTTCTTGCGAATGCAGCGTGCGACTGCGGCGGCCGCGTGGCGCTGAGTCGGCAGCAGTCCCGGCTCAGGCTGGCCAGGTAACGCCTTGCGACCTTTGCCAAGTGTATCCAGCACGGCGACTTCCGCCGGGGAAGGGTCAAGGTTGTAGAGTGGACGGTAGGTCTCCAGCACGTGCGCAGCGATCTTGTCGCCGTGAGCACGCATGAAGTCGGCCAGTCCCTTCACGTCCTTGATGATCTGAATGCCCTCCTTGTTCAGTACGGCAATCGTGGTGATAAAACGGTCGCGGTAGACCTCGGTAACTGTCTCGCCGTCGCCGTTGTCGTGCTCGTCCACCTTTTCGACCACCTTCACCACCCGCCCCTTGATCAGCATTGGGCGGCCCTTTTCGTCGGTCAGCCGCACCGTACCCATCATGCCAGAGGCCATCAACATGGCGATATGGCCGCGTTTCAGCGGCATCACCGGGCGGGTGAGTTCGGCTTTTCCGCGAGTGGGGTTGAGCAGATCCAACCACTCCTTCGAGCGGTGAACACCGTTTGCCCGGGTGGCCTCTACGATCTCCTCTGGTTCCCAATCATTGCGCTTGAACAACACAGGCTTGCCATTCGCGCCGCGTTCCAGCGCGGGCAGCAGGTGATAGGCCGGTTCGCCAAGCGGTTCCAGAACCGGCAAGTTTTCGCTTGCCATGGCCTGGATTGCCAGAATCTCCTTGTCCGTCGCAATCTGGTAGCTCTTTCGCCGGTACCCCAGCACCACTACCTGCTTGAAGGTTTCGTACTCCCCATCCGGGAAGCGCCCGACCGTCAGGTCCTCATAGTAGTTGGCTAGCAAGCGCGCTACCTCGATGATCCCCAGCACTTTCTGAGGGATGACGTAGATTAGCAGCCCGCCGCGGACCAGCTTGGGTGTGGTGGATTTGAGGAAATCGTACTCCAGGCGTTTGCGGCTGTCGAAGCGATCGGTTTCATATGGGGGGTTTAGGTAGAGGACCGTAATCGATTCGTCGTTGAGCTGGCAGACCTGCCAGGGTGCGTTGTATATCCGGTTCATCACCTGAGCAGCCTTCGCCGCCCGCTCCGGGGAAAGCTCCGCTCCCCAGGTATCACAGTCAAAGGCTCGGCCCAACTCACTCGCCGCCTTGCCTTCACCAGCGCATGGATCGAGCAGCCGGCCGCGTGCGCCTCCCGATACTGCGTAGGTCTTGAGGATTTCGAGTACTATTTCTGGGGTTGGGTAATGCCCCATCTTTTCGATTGCAGGGGGTCTCATGTTCGCGTCTCCTTGAGAATAAATAAGGAGGAGACGCACTACCTCCCCTGTGAGGGAAGCGAAGCACGTCCCCTCCGGGAT
>CAYOHX010000076.1:0-23103 GCA_964403875.1 uncultured Anaerolinea sp.
GGGCTGGGGGCCTCGGGCGTGGCAGCTTCGGTGGTGGGCGTGACGGTGGCCGCGGCTGTGGGGGCCAGGGCGGTGTTCAATGCCGAAAGCGTCTCGGCGGCGGCAGTGAGGGCGGGGTTGGGGGCGGGCGTGCCGCCGCCGCCGGGCATCACGCAAGCCAGGGCAGCCGAAACGAGAACGGTGAGAACCAGCAGCAGGCGGGTGGTTAAGCGACGCATAGTAAGCCTCCAAATGAAATCATGCAGCTACTCGATCAGAGGATGAAAAGCTTGCCAGCTTCTGACCGGCTGCGAAATGTTGGTATAGTATATCCGATTTGGAAACAACTTGCGAAGGGGGCGAACCGGCCACGGCAACCCTCAGAGAGCCCATCCGAGAGGCCGCGAGAGGGCGAATACCATAGTATAATCAGGGCGGTACGTAACGAAGTGGTCTCTGGTTGAAAGGACTTGTCTGTGCGGCGCATATTCTCGCAGACAGGGAACTTCAATCAAGGCTGCGCAGTTACGAAGGAATCTTGGAGGCTGCATGGAAATTACCTGGTATGGACATTCTTGTTTCCGGATGATGGAGCGCGGCATGGCCGCGGTGGTGACAGACCCCTTTGATCACCGCGTCACCGGATATGAAGCATTGAAACTTCGCGCCGATATCGTGACGATCAGCCACGATAATCCGTCGCATAATTTCAGCGAGGCCGTGAAAGGCACGTCGCACGTCATTACTGGCCCTGGCGAGTTTGAAATCGGTGGTGTGTTCATTACCGGCGTGCAGACCAATCACCGCGCGGGCAAAGAAGGCGAGCCGCGCAACACGCTGTATGTGTTCGATTTCAACGGAGTCAATGTGGCGCACCTGGGCGATATGACCCACGTGCCTTCGCAAACCGAGGTGGAGGCCCTGGGCAACGTTCACGTGGCGCTGGTGCCGGTGGGGGATGGCTCTAGCCTGAACGCCGCCAAGGCTGCCGAAGTGATTAGTTTGATCGAGCCAAACATCGTCATCCCCATGCATTACGCCACCTCGGATAGCTCCATCAAACTGGATCCGCTCAACAAATTCCTCAAAGAGATGGGCTTGTCGGATCTCGAAGTGCAGCCGATGCTCAAATTGACCGGCTCTTCGTCGCTGCCCGAAGAAACGCGGGTCGTGGTGCTCGATTACCAGCGGGGATAAAAGGAGTTGCCATGAGCTGCAAACTCATCATGACCTGGGATATTCGGCCAGAACGGGATCAAGAGTACTTCGAGTTTGTGGTGCGTGAATTTATCCCTGGCGTCAAGCGCCTGGGGTTCGAATTGACGGATGCCTGGGCAACGATCTATGGTCGCCGCCCGCAGGTGATGGTAGGCGCAAGCCTGCCTACCTTGGGGCGAGTGCAACGGGTGTTGCAGTCTGAAGACTGGCAGCGCCTGTATGACCAATTGATGGATTTTGTGCAGAATTACGATCAAAAGGTCGTCGAAACACGCGGCGGCTTTCAATTCTAGCGCGGAACGATGCTGACGGACGTTTCGCGGCGGCTGCTGGATTGGTACGCCAGGGCGGCGCGTAGCCTACCGTGGCGGGGCAGCACGGATGCCTATGCCGTGTGGGTTTCGGAGATTATGCTTCAGCAAACACGCGTGGAGACGGTGATCCCGTATTATTTGCGCTGGTTGGAGCGCTTTCCGAACGTGACGGCGTTGGCGGAGGCGGACGAGCAGGATGTGCTGCGCCTGTGGGAAGGGCTGGGTTATTACAGCCGGGCGCGCAATTTGCACCGCGCGGCACGGGTGGTGATGGCCGAGCATGGTGGGAAACTGCCTGCCGATCGGGCCGCGCTGGAGCGCCTGCCCGGCATCGGGCGCTATACGGCCGGGGCAATTGCTTCAATGGCTTTTGGGCTGGACGAAGCCGCCCTGGATGGCAATATTCGCCGGGTGCTGGCGCGAGTGGAGAATATGGAACTGCCGGCCCGCTCCAGCGAGGGCGAGCGCCGTCTTTGGGAACTGGCCTGGGCGCATTTACCGCCCGGGCAGGCCGGGGATTATAACCAGGCGTTGATGGATTTGGGGGCCACCATTTGCACGCCGGCCAGGCCGGCCTGTTTGCTGTGCCCGTTGGCCGAAGTATGTAAATCGCGTGAGCTGGCTTTGCAAGAGTTGCGCCCGGTGATGGAAGGAAAGAAAACCGTGCCCCACATCACCGTCACGGCGGCGGTGATCGAGCGCGAAGGACGGGTGTTGTTGGCCATGCGCCCTGCGGAGGGGCTGCTGGGCAGCATGTGGGAGTTCCCCGGGGGCAAGGTGGAGCCGGGCGAGGCGCTACCCGAATGCCTGCGGCGCGAGATTCGCGAGGAATTGGACGCAGAGATTCGCGTGGGCGAGAAACTGGGGGTGTTTCGTCACGCGTACACGCACTTCAAAGTGACGCTGCACGCGTTTTTGTGCGAGCCGCTGGACGGCAGCGAGCCGCGGGCGGTGGAGGCGCAAGCGTTGCGCTGGGTGACGGTGGGGGAATTGAAGAATTATCCGATGGGCAAGATTGATCGCCAAATATCCAAGGTGTTGGCGGAGCAGCAGGGGCAGTAGGGGCGCAGCGAAAAGCGCAGACGAATATATCGTCCCATGTCGCGCTGCGCACGTTGGGCAAAGGATACAGTTGCATCGGACGCGGGTAAGAAACCCGCGCTACAAAGAGGCTGTACCCTTTGGGGCGAGAATTCACCGCAAAGGCGCAGAGGGCGCAGAGAATTAAAAGCGACGGTGGAGAGGATCCGATCTACCGGCGATGGGTTGTGCTTGTTGGTCAACCTAATTTAACGTAATGAACCTGCATTTGTACTATGATTAGTATGCATGGAAGGCGAAGCGCTTTATTCCTGGGAACGTGAAGAAATGGTCCGCGAGCAGATCGAGCGGCGGCACGTGCGTGACGCGCGGGTGCTGGCGGCCATGCGTGCCGTGCCGCGTCACCTGTTCGTCCCCGCTGAATACCGCGACCAGGCTTACGCAGACTTCCCGCTGCCCATTGCCCAGAGCCAAACGATCTCGCAGCCGTACATCGTGGCAGTGATGAGCAGCCTGCTGAATCTGCAAGGCACGGAGCGCGTGTTGGAGATCGGCACAGGCTCGGGCTACCAGGCGGCTGTGCTGGCGCGGCTGGCGGCGGAGGTGCACACGGTGGAACGCCACCCCGAACTGGCCACCGGCGCGCGGCGCCTGCTGGACAACCTGGGGGCGCGGAATGTGCGGGTGCACTGCGGTGACGGCTCGCTGGGTTGGCCCGCGTGCGCCCCTTACCAGGGCATTTTGGTAACGGCAGCAGCCCCTGGTCTGGCCCAGGCCTTGCTGGAGCAACTGGCCGATGGCGGAACCCTGGTGGCGCCGGTGGGGGGGCATGGCAGCCAGGATTTGCAGCGCTGGCAGCGCATTGGCGAGCGCTTTGAGATGGAATCAATCTTCCCCGTGGCGTTTGTACCGCTGCGCGGGGAAGGGGGTTGGAAAGATGGGGAATGGTAGAAGGCCGTAAGCCATAAGCCATAAGCTATAAGCCAGAGCTAAAGGCTAATGGCTTACGGCTTATGGCTCTCTAAAACGTTCTGCTGACGGTCACAAAGATCAACGGGCGGCGGCGGGTTTCACTGTAGATGTACTCGCGAACGGCTTCTTCCACATCGCGTTTGATGTTGCCGTTGGCCTTTGAGGCAGCCTGGATGGCTTGCTGTCGCGTGTTTTCAAATAACAGCTCGGCTTCACGAGGGAGCATGAAGCCGTGGGTGCTAATCTGTGGATCGTAGACCACCTGGCCCAGGTCGCGGCTGAGGGTCATGTTGACCATGATCATGCCGTCACGCGAGAGGGCTTCGCGTTCGCGCATCACGTCCGGGTCCAGGTCGCCCACGCCGGAGCCATCCACGAAGATGTAAGTGGCCGGGACGCGCTCGTCCGAAAGGCTCATCTGCCCGTCGTTGAACTCCACAATCTGGCCGTTTTCGATAATCTGGATTTTTTCGGCTTCCAGGCCGATGGTGCGGGCCAGGCGGGCGTGCTGGTGTAGCTGGCGCAGCTCGCCGTGGATGGGGATGAAGTATTTGGGGCGGGTGAGGTGCAGGAGGAGTTTCATCTCTTCCTGGCTGGCATGACCCGAAACGTGCACCGGGGCGATGGCTTCGTAGACCACATCGGCGCCGCGCTGGATGAGGCGATTGATGACCCGGTAGACGGCTTCCTCATTGCCGGGGATGGGGTGTGAGGATAGCACCACCGTGTCGCCGGCTTTCAAGTCGAACAGGCGGTTGGTCCCCACCGAAAGGCGGCCCATGATGGAGGTTGGTTCACCCTGGGAGCCGGTGCACATAATGGCCACTTCCTCGTTGGGCAGGTGTAGGGCCTGATCGATGGGGATCACCAGGTTTTCGGGGATGTCCAGGTAGCCCAGCTTGCGGGCCATCTTCATGTTATCGATCATGCTGGGACCCACAAAGGCCAGCTTGCGCCCGTGGCGAGCGGAGGCGTTGGCAATTTGCTGCATGCGTGAAACCAGCGAGGCAAAGCTGGCGATGATGATGCGGCCTTTGGCCTGCTGGAAAACCTGCTCGAGGGCCGCGTCCACCACCTTTTCAGAGGGGGTCCATCCAGCCCGCTCGGCGTTGGTCGAATCGGCCAGCAGAGCCAGCACCCCGCGCTGAGAGAACTCGGCCAGCTTGGCATAGTCGGAGGGCCAGCCGTCCACAGGGGTGTGGTCAAACTTGTAGTCGCCAGAGTGGACGATGAGGCCGGCGGGGGTTTCGATGCCCAAACCAACGCCGTCGGGAATGGAGTGGCAGACGTGGAAGAATTCGACCTTGAAGGGGCCGATCTGCGCAGTCTCGCCAGCCTGAACGGTGTTCAAGGCGGCTTTGCTGCCCAACCCGTTGCGCCCCAGCTTGACTTCCAGCAAACCGCGGGTGAGGGGCGTCGCATAAATAGGCGCGTTCACCGTATTGAGCAGGTGATGGATCGCGCCGATATGGTCTTCGTGACCGTGGGTAATGACGATGCCGCGGACTTGCTCTTTGTGTTGTTCCAGGTAGGTCATGTCGGGAATGATGTAGTCAATGCCGAGCATGTCGTTTTCGGGGAACATTAATCCACTGTCAACGATCAGTATCTCTTCGCCATATTCATACACCATCATGTTGCGGCCAACTTCTCCCAGCCCACCCAGGGGAATGATGCGCAATGTTTCAGAACTCATTGAATAAACCTCGTGCTTAAAAAGGGAAACATCCCTTGAATAAAAGAAAACCGCCCGGTCTGGAATTCCAGCCTGGGCGGAACAGTACAGCGTAAGAAGGTTGGTCACCCAATCGATTCAAACACCGGTTAACCCGGCTATTTCCATTCTCTATGGCGATTTTAACATAGAGGTTGCCAAATGTCAAAAGCGCCGTAGGAATTTGGCTCGGGTTACACCATCGCGGGCATAGAGCGCCCGTAAAGCTTCTCGCGAATTTGGATGACCTGGCGGCGCAGGCGGTCGTCACGCTCGATCATGTCGGCGACCTTCTCGCAGGCGTACATGACCGTGGTGTGGTCGCGCCCGCCCAGGGCTTCGCCAATTTGGGGCAGCGAGGCGTTGACTTCTTCGCGCATCAGGTACATGGCTACCTGGCGGGGCAGAGCCACGTCACGGGTGCGGCTGCGGCCGATCAGTTCTTCGGTCGAGATTCCGAAGATATAGGCCACGGCTTCCAGTACCTGGTTGGTTTCGAGGGAGCTGCGTTGAGGCAGCAGGTCGGCCAGGGCGGTTTGGATGAGCTGGTTGGTGATGGGCTGCCCCGAGAGCTCGGCGAAGGCCATAATGCGGGTCAAGGCGCCTTCCAGTTCGCGGATGTTGGACTGTACCAGGCGGGCGATGGTTTCGATGATGGGGTTGGGCACCTGGCGATTGTTGCGCTCGGCTTTGGAGCGCAGGATGGCCATGCGGGTCTCCAGGTCGGGGGGTTGAATGTCGGCGGTGAGGCCCCACTCAAATCGGGAGCGCAGGCGCTCTTCCAGGGTGATCATGGCCTTGGGGGGGCGATCTGAAGACATGACGATTTGTTTTTCTTGCCCGTGGAGGGTGTTGAAGGTGTGGAAGAACTCTTCCTGAGTCGATTCCTTGCCGGCAATGAATTGGATGTCGTCGATCAAGAGCACATCGATGCGGCGGTAGCGCTCGCGGAAGGCCGTGGTGTTGTGGGTTCGGATCGAGTTGATCAGGTCGTTGGTGAACTCTTCGGAAGAGACGTACAGCACGGTGAGATTGCGCTTATGGGCGGCATTGCCGATGGCATGCAGCAAATGGGTCTTGCCCAACCCGACGCCTCCGTAGAGGAAGAGGGGATTGTAGGCGCGGGCGGGGTTTTCGGCAACAGCCATGCAGGCGGCATGAGCCAGACGGTTGCTGGGGCCCACCACGAAGTTATCGAAGGTGTAACGCGGGTTGATGGTGGAGTTTCCGCGGGGCGCTGGTTCATCGGTGCGGACCACGGCAGGCTCGGCGGGCAAGGACTCTTCTTCGAAGTGCCAGACGACAAACTCGACGGCCTGGGTTGCGCCCATCAGCCCGGTGAGCATCCGCGCCACAGTGCTGTTCAGGCGGCTGTCCAGCCAGTCGCGCGCATAGGCGTTTTGCGCGCCGATGCGGAACGTGTTGTTTTCGTACGAAACAAACTCAGCATTCCGTACCCAGGTGTCAAAAGCGGCTTTTGACATTTCCATCTGGAGCTGGCCTAATGTTGCCTGCCATGCCTGTTGTGGATTCATGCCCTATCCCTCCAGGTTGATATTGCTGTGTTGGGGCAAACAGGGATATAAACCCGCTGCATGATATTTGCAGCGGGAAGATAAAACCTGCTATTCTTTTCTGCCTAAGGATAAAACCGATTGTGGGCGAGAACGAATTGCCTTCACTTCAGCGTAAGGGTATTCTAACAAAAAGCCGCCCGACAAACAAGGCGAAATGCCTACGCTCCCCTAAAAATTTATGACTTTTTAAGGTTGGTAATGTTAAAGAATCCTGAAAACAATCGTTAAGCTTGGGCACAAAAGTTGCTACCGCGTCTTTCTACCAATGAGGTTGACGGGGGGCAATCCCCCCCATATATGGGGGGTAATATTAAATTTTGGTCAAATGTTCCATAAATGCGGGGCCCTATCTAAAAAACGGCGAGCTCTTTCGCCCGCCGTTTTCGTAGAGTCATGTCTCAATTTTTGAAAGACAGCGGAATTTCGCTTAACATGCGCTGAACGGCCCGGCGGCCAATTTCGACGGCGAAGTTGGTGCCGCGGTCCCAGGGATAGACCTGGCTCATCGAGGCGAAGTACAGGCCGGGGATGGGGGTGCGCAGGTCGGGGATATTGCGGGAGTGGTTCACCAGCGGAATAGGTTGGGCGTATGCGGTTTTCCACAACCAGATCTTGCGTACCCAGTCGGGCTTGAAATTGGGGTTGATTCGCGCCAGCGCGGGCATGAAGCGTTCGAGCAGCTCATCCTGGGTCAGGCTGAAATATTCGTGGCCCTGGTCGAGGTAGTCGCCACAATACAAGATGTGATCACCGCCAAAGTATTCGGGTTTGAGGTAATTGGTATGCTCAACCAACGCGAGGAAAGGGAACCCGGCAGCTTTGGGAATGTTATACCAGTAGTACCCCTCGCGGGAGAGTTGGTTCTTGAGGGCCAACACCATGACCACCGCGCCCATGTTCTTGAGCGACAACAACCCGTTGAGGTAGGTGGGCGGCAGCGCGGGAGTCATGCGAGCCATCAAGCCGGGCGAGGTGGTGGACAGGCAGGCATGAAATTCTTGGGGTCCTTCGGGCAGATCGATGCGCAGGCCGCCCTCGGGCAGTGGCTCGATGTGTTGGATGGGTGTGGACAGGCGGATTTCGACGCCATCTTGGCGCAGGCGCTCGGCAAACAGATCGCAGAAAGCCTGAAAGCCACCCTCGAAGGTGCCCAGACGCGTGGTGCGGGTTTTGAGGCGCGCCCACATCCAGGCCATGTTCACGTCCTGGTGATGGGGGCCAAATTTACCCACCAACATGGGCTCAAAGAAGGATGCGTACAGATTCTTGCCGTAGTATTTGCGGATCCAATCAACGGCGCGGAAGCGCTCCAATGATTGCCATGAGGACAGATAGCGCAGGTACACGGTGACCAGGCCGAAGCGAACCATATCCGGGAAGGTGAAGCCGGGGAAGGTCAGCGCGGCCAGGGGGCTGTCGAGGGGGTGGAAACCGCCTTTGGCATAGACCACCGTTTTTGGCAGTGGAAAATGGACTTTGTCGCTCCAACCCAGTTCGTTGATCAGGCCGAGCATGTGGTTGTCGCTTTGGAACCAGTGATGGTAAAAACGCTCCACCGACCAATCCCAATGGGGTTCTTTGAAGCCAGAAGCCAAACCGCCTACCTGATCGGCGGCTTCGAAAATGGTGACCTGCAACCCGGCGCGGCGTAAATCGTAAGCAGCGGCCATCCCGCCGATTCCGGCTCCGATGACAGCGACATGGGGAACTTTTGGCATTGTGGATCCTTTCGAGGGCCTTGCGGTTGCTCAGGGGGTGGCGGCGGATTCGGCTTTCACATCCTTGCCCCAGCGCAGCGGCTGGCGGAAGTAGTAGTATGCGCCCAGGAGGGTGATGGGGAACCACAAGGCGGCATGGAGAACGAGGGTGTAGCCCGCGGCAACTTCACCGGGCACGCCGTAGGCTTGCAGCACGGCGATGCCGGGGGCGTCAAACGTGCCCACGTATCCGGGCGCGGAGGGCAGGGTGGTCATGAGGTTGACGATGCCATTCATGAGCATCAGGCCGAAAAACCCAACCGAGAAATCGAAGGCGTGCATGACAAACCAGTACTTGCCGGTTTCGAGCAGCCAGATGATGACGGTGGTGACGAAGATCATCAGCACGTCGGCGGGTGAGCGCAGAGACTCGAGGCCGGTGAGGAAACGCATGGCGATATCGCGGGTTTTGGCGCGGAAGCGCTCGGGGACGATGCGCAGGAACACGTCTAGCAGGCGTTCGGTGGCGCGGGGGAACATGGCCGCCAGGAGGAACACCAGCAGCGCGCCAACGAAAGCCACTGTTCCGATAATGGCCACGGTACGGATGTCGAGGTTGGCAATAATGCCTGAGTCATGGGTCAGGCGGGCCAGTTCGGTGAGGTTGACAAAGACAAAGGCCAGCATGACCACGCCGTCAAAGATGCGCTCCACGATGACCGTGGCCAGGGAGGCCGAGACGGGCACGCCCTCACGCTGTTTGAGGATCACGGCGCGCAGCACCTCGCCGGCGCGAGCGGGGTAAATGTTGTTGCCCATGTAACCAATGCAAACGATGGGGAACATGGTGCGCACGGGGATTTTTTTGAGCGGACGCAGCATGTAGTGCCAGCGCCAGGAGCGCACCCATACGCCGATAAAGTAAACCGCCACGCCGGGGATGAGCCACAGGTATTTGGCGGTCTTCATGGATTCCCAGACCTCGCCCAGTTCCAGGTTGCGCAGTGAGATGTAGATGAAGAAGGCGCTGATGAGCAGGCCGACCCAAAACTGCCAGCGTTTGAGCATGGGTTTACATCCTGATCAACGAAATGAGCATGGTCAGAATGAGGATTCCCGACAGGGTGACCCAAATGATCTGGTTGCGGCGCACGGCGCGCTGCTGATAGGTCATTTGGTTCTTAGATTGCTTGGTTTGAGCCATACACTTACTCCTAGAAAATATCTTTCAGCAGTCGGAATACGACTACTGAAAGATATTTTAACTCAATTCGAGGCTTTCGGCGAACCGGGCGGGGGATTGTTGGCATTGTGGGGGCGGTTCATGAATTGTCCCTACAATACCAACACCAGATTAATCCATGTACTCCCAATAGCAGGGGAAATCGGCGCCATTGAGTTTGACGCCAGAGTCAACCACGTATTCGGATAAATCGAGGCGAGCGAGGATACCACGGGCAGTTGCCTCAGAGATGCGGAAAGAACGCCAATCGGGTTTGGAGGGCAGCTTGAGAGAATGGCAGCCCAACACCGCGCCCAATTGATCGCGGGTGGCGGCATCGGTGCGCGGGTCGGCGTAGGCGGCGGCGATGACGGGCACGGCATCGGCGGAGAGGTCGGTGAGGTGGCGAGCGTCCAGGTCAGCTTCGCCGCGCATATTATTCGATTCCACCACCTGCCCGGCGCGAACGCGGTCCAGGTTGAGGCGAGCAATGAGGGCGTCGACATTGAGGATGGGGAAGGTGAGGCTGAAGCCAAACACGCACATCACCAGGGCCAGCCCAAAGTGACCAGGGCGGCGTAGGATTTCGAGGACGATGGTGACGGCCAGCAGGAGGGCCAGCCAGGGAATGAAAATATGTGTGTAGGTGCGAAGGCGGGTGAAGCCGTAGGCTTCTTCGTATAGCAGCAGGCGTTGCAAAGCCGAAACGAGAATGACCAACACCAAAGCGATGAGCAAGATGGACAGCGCGCTGAAGGTTGTCTGTTGGCGAGACTCGCTGCGGCGGGTGATGGCGCTGAGGAACAGGTACAGGCTCAGGCTGAGCACGGCCACGGCCACCAACTCGAAGAAGCCGCGCCGGGCATAGTCTGAGTAAGTAAACCCAGCGGCTGTGATGTTTGCCTGCCCGCCGAACAGGTATTGGAACTGGATGGCAAGGAAGAAGGCGAACAAGGCTACTACGCTGCCGAGGATGATGAAGGCTTCGATGGAGCCGAGAAAGCGCATCTTCCAGGGCTCGTGGGGGTCGGGGGATTGGGAGAGTCCGCGGGGCGAGAGGGCCTGGGCCAGCACCCCGGTAAAGGCGTAGGCCAGGACAAGGACATATCCGAGACGGAAGATATACTCGACCAGGTTGTCCAGCTTGAAGATATCCAGCAGCCCTTCCAGGCGCTCGGCAAAGACCAGGTCGGCGGAGGCCAGCAGCGCCGCCAGCACCGCCACCACCGGCAGGGCCAGGAGCAGACCGCGCACAATTGGGAAGGCCTGCCGCCGCGCGCCGTGCCAACCGGACTGGGCCGGGGTAGGGCTTTCGGGGGCAGGGCGACGCACCAGGAGTTCACCAGCGCGAACGACGCCCGAGGCGATCAGGGTGAAGAATGCCAGCAGGATGTCACCCAGGCGGAACCGCAACCAGTGGCCGGTTGTGAGGGTCATGGCCAACATACCGCTGCCCACCAGCGAAATCATCCCGCTCAGCAGGCCGGTGAAAGGCTCGCTGCGCACGAGGAGCGTGGCTGCCAGAAGCAAGTTGACGGCGGCCAGCGCATAAGAAGCCAGCGGCGGGCGGCGGCCTTCGCCGAACGCCAGGGCAAACATCCCCACCGTGCCCAGTGCGATCCAGATGAGGTAAGAAACACCGGCGGGGCGGTTCCAGAAAAGCAGGTCAACGGCCCAGGCGATGATGAGGGCCACGATCCACAGGCGTTGTGGGAAGCGGATTTCAGTCATAGAGTCATCCTTGGAGTGATTTGTGATGCCAGGCAGGCGCAATCGGCATCCTGGCGGGGTCCATTGTATTGTAAGCATTTTGCAAGTGAAAGTCTTGCACACGAGTGCGGGGAATATCACACTCACGGCTATAATGAGGTAACGCTTTCATTTGGAGAATCCGCATGAAATTCTTTCAGTTTAGATCGACCCAGGCCAGGGTCGCTGCTTTGACGGGCGCGCTGGCTCTGCTTGCGGTGGTCACAGCCGTGGTGGGGGTGATCAACGCTGCCGTGATGCAGGAAGAGTTGGCTTACTTGAAGGACCTGACCGTTTCGCTCGAGCAGCACGCCGATGCCAGGGCGGCGGTGCTCAAAAGCCAGGTTGCTACCAAAAACATCTTGCTCACCGAAAATGAGCGAACCAAAGACTACGGCGATGAGTTCCGCTATCTGGAAGATGTATATAGTTACGCCTATTCCCAGGCTTTGGTGTGGGAGGAAGATGTGCTGGTGGATTTGAACGCCAGCCTGGATGCCTGGGGAGGCGCGCGGGACGACTTCATGGAGCGGGCCTGGAACGATGATTTGAGCCCAGAGACGACGGCGTTGATGCTGGAGGAGCTGGACCCTGCAGCGGCGGCATTGGAGAACGAAGTGCAGAACCTGAATGCTCTGGACGTGGAACTTCTTCGCCAGCAGGTCACCTCTTTGGAAGAACGCACTCAAACCAACGCGCTCATCGGTATGATCGCTTTGGTTTTGGCGGCGGCACTGGTGGTGTGGGGGGTATACATGACCTTGCACATTTCTGAGCCGCTGGACGGGCTGACCTCGGCGGTGGTGGCGTTTGAGAATAACACCTACCAGCCGGAGCAGCTCCGCCGGCATCAAGATCGAGTTGATGATTTGGGCAGCCTGGCGCGGGCCGTGGGTGGAATGGCTGAGTCCATTAGCGCTTCGAACCGAATGAAGGAGCAGTTCCTCACGGCAGCCAAACGCTTCATCCCGGTGCAGTACCTGGAATTTTTGGAAAAACCCAGCATCACCGATGTGCAGTTGGGCGATCACGTGAGCGCTGAAATGGCGGTCATGTTTTCGGATATTCGCGGCTTCACCAGCATGTCGGAACGCATGACGGCCAAAGAGAATTTTGACTTTGTCAACGAATACCTTGAACTGGTTAGCCCATTGATCCAAAAACACGAGGGTTTTATCGTCAAATTCCTGGGTGATGGCATGATGGCGATCTTCCCTTACGGGGTGGATGACGCGGTGAAGGCGGGCATCGAGAAGGGAATTGCGGTGCAACGCTTCAACGAGCGCATCAAGGGGCAGGGGCTGGGGCCCATTTCGGTGGGCATTGGCATTCACACCGGGCCGATGATGGTGGGTATGATCGGCGAGAGCTTGCGCATGCAAGGAGATGCCTTTTCAGACAATGTTAACCTGACCTCGCGCATCGAGGGCCTGAACAAGTTTTATGGCACATCGATGATCATCTCACAAGACACGCTGGACCAACTGCCCAAGCCCGTCACCTACCGGCTGCGTTACCTGGGCAAGGCAGTGGTGAAGGGGCGGGTGGACCCCTTGGGGTTATACGAAGTGTTGGACGGCCTGAGCGACGAAGCGATCGCGAAACACGAGGAGACCCGTGCCGACTTTGAACTGGGCGTGGCGCTGTTCGCGCAAGGCAAGTTCCGTGAGGCGGGGCAGGCTTTCTATCGCGTTCAGACGAAAAACCCCGGTGACAAGACAGCCCGGATGTATCTGGAACAGTGCGCCGATCGGGTGGACCGCCCGCTGCCTTCCGCCTGGAACGGCGCAATCGTCATGGATAGCAAATAAGGGGAGGACCACGATGAAACCAGTTTTTAACCCCTTCAAAGCGCTGATAAGCCTGGGCTGGCTGGGTGTGATCATTCTGCTCATGGCGGGGATGATCGAGTTTGCCTCGTTCAGCCAGGGTTCCGCGCCGTTTGATACTGAAATGGAAAAAGTCTACGCCTTGACCGAGCTGGAGGGCAGCATTTCGCAGCAGTTGGGCAACATGCAAACCAGCGAATCTTTCTATTTGTACGCGCGCGAATATGGCCTGGACGCCCAATTGCACCTGGATGATGCCCTGGCTCAGAACGCGGCGCTTGGCGAAGCCCTGGCGGAGATGGCCGATTACGGTTACTTTGAGCCGGTGGAGTATGAGGATGAAGCCTTCGACCCGACTTACACAGTCGAGGGTCTGGTGGCAGAGTTTAACGACCTGCGCGGCGCGCACCGGGCCACTTTTGATCAAATCGTTGCTGCCTACGACGCGGGCGACCTGGAAAGCGCCTGGGCATTGGAAGAAGAATCCGCGACTCAAAACGATGAACTGAACGCCAAACTTAAAGAAATCATCGACTGGATGGAAGAAGACCGCACCTACGCCGCGATGGAATTCCCCGCGGATGCCAATTTGGGCGTGCAGTGGGCGGCGTTGGGCTTCGCGGCGGTGATTGTGCTGGCCCTGCTTGGATATCAACGCATTTCGGCCACCACCCGCCCACTGAACAGCCTGGCAAACGCCACCACGGCCATTGGCGGCGACCAGTACCGCCCGGAACTTCTGGGCGCGCTGCTGAAGAAGAGCGGACCGGCGGGCAGGCTGGCGCGCGCCCTGGACGAATTGGCCCAGGGCTTGCAGGCCAGGGATGCGGGCTTGAAAAGCGAGATTGAAACGCTGCGCGCGCGGTTGTACGAATCGCGGCGGAGACGTTTGAAGCTTTTCCGCGACACGGAAAAAGGAGGCCGGTCATGAAAACCCGCGCCAGTTTGCAATCCCGCTTATTTGGGGTGTTCACGATTTTGTTTGCTTTCAGCGTGGTGGTGCTGGCCTTTTTCCTGTATAATGCCGTGCGCATGATTGGGCTGCACAACCAAACCCAGTCCGCCTTTGAACTCAACCGGCAGGTGTTTCGGCTGGTGAACGTGACCCAGCAGTTTGAACAGGCTTTGAATACCTACGAGGCCAATGGTTCGGCGGCCAACCTGGAACGAGCCACGGGGTACGCCTCGCGGATGGAAGACATGGTGGAAAACTTGCGCCCCCAGGTGTTTGAAGAGGACCTGCCCGCGCTGGAAGCCTATGAGCAGGGACGGGCGGCGTTGGTTCCGCTGGTGGAGCAGATTGAGCAGGCCGTGTTGGCTGAAGATTGGGACCGAGTGGTAGGACTGGATGCCGAATTGTACGAGGTTATTCCAGGGATGTACGAGAGCCTGGATCGCATCACGCAAAGTTCCACCGATTTCCTGGACTATGCCAGCGCCCAGGTGGATACCCTGAACACAGTGGCCTGGATGAGCAGTTTTGTGGCCCCGTTGATTTTCCTGGCGTTGGCGGTGGGGGTGGCATTGGTGATTTATCATCAAATCAACCGCCCGTTAGACGCGCTGACCGAGGCCGCTAAACGCCTGCTGGCAGGACAGTTTGACCCGCAAACTTTACAGCCTCTGGCCGCTCGGGATGATGAAATCGGGTATATGACCAGAGAGTTCAACGGCATGGCCCAGGCGGTGGAACAGCGCACCACGCTGCTTCGCCAGGAGGCGGATGAAATCCGGGGCAAGATCCGGTAATTGCTCAGAGAAGATCGTTAATCGACAATATTCCTCCACTCCGGTGGGTAGAACCATGGATTGAAAGGCAAGGAGCAAGATGGTTGAATTTGAAGTTGAATTAACCACCCTGGTTTATGGGGGGGCGGCCATGGGCCGTATTGAAGATGGGCGGGCGGTGTTCGTGCCCTTCGCGCTGCCAGGAGAGCGCGTGCTGGCGCGTATGGTGGAAGAGAAGCGCGGCTTCGTGCGCGCCGACCTGGTCAAGGTGCTGCGCCCGGCTGAAAATCGCATTCAGCCGCGCTGCAAGCACTTTGGTGTCTGCGGCGGCTGTCACTACCAACACATGGATTACAAAGACCAATTGGCGGCCAAAGAAGCTGTGCTGCGCGATCAAATTGAACGCATTGGCGGTGTGACCCATCCACCGGTGGGCAGTATTGTGCCTTCTCCGCAGGACTGGAACTACCGCAACTCGGTGCAATTTCACTTGAGCGGCGCGGGAAAGCTGGGCTTTCAGCGTGGCGAGACCAACGAGGTGGTTGAGATCAGCGAGTGCCACCTGCCCGAAGCGGTTCTGAATGAGCTATGGCCGCAGTTGGATTTGGAGCCCGTGCCAGGCCTGGAACGGGTGGCGCTGCGCGCGGGCGTGGACGACGACCTGTTGATGGTGCTGGAAGGGAACACGCTGGAAGCCCCCGAACTGAGCGTGGAAGAACTGCCCGTGTCCGTGGTGCACAAGGGTCCCGGCGGGACGTTGGTGCTGGCGGGGGATGAGCGCATTGTTCAAGAGGTGAATGGGCGGGCTTTCCGTGTGTCAGCCGAGTCCTTCTTTCAGGTCAACCTTGCCCAGGCTGGGCAAATGGTGAAGCATGTGCTGAACCTGGTTTCGGATTGGCGAGGGAAGAACGTACTGGACTTGTACTGTGGGGTGGGCTTGTTCAGCGCATTTCTGGCGGAGCAGGGAGCATCGGTGACGGGGGTGGAAGCCTCCGAATCGGCTTGCGACGATTTCGCCGCCAACCTGGACGAGTTTGATGATGTGGCTCTCTATCAAGGACCGGCAGGCGAAGTGTTGCAGCGCTTAGACCTGCATCCAGACGTGGTGGTGGTGGATCCGCCGCGGGCCGGGCTGGAGCGTGCTGCTCTGGATGAGATCATTGCCATGCGCGCTCCGCTACTGGTGTATGTGTCTTGCGATCCGGCTACCCTGGCGCGAGATGTGAAGCGGCTGCTGGCCGGGGGGTACCTCCTGGATCAGATCACGCCCTTTGATCTTTTCCCACAAACGTACCATATCGAGAGCATTTCGGTGTTCCGGTCGGCAAAATGAATTTGGAGCAAGACGAGTTGACGCCTGCCCTGGAGGCTGCCCGCCGCGGAGCGCTGGAAGCCTGAGTACATGCGTTTCTGTTAGGGGTAGGGCGCAATGCGCCATTTTCCGAAGGACTCAAGCTGGAGCCGCGCTTCTGGCTGGGGCCTGAAGAGATGGACCTGAATGCGCTGGAGATTTGCTGCGGACCCGACCCTGGGCTGGAATTTGTGGTGGACGCAGCCGGTTTTGAACGGCGCGTCGCGGGGATGGCGTCCAGTCTGGCGCTGGGTTGGAAGCCCGCGCCGCTCATTGTCAGCTATGGGGCGGGGCGGCTTTCAGTGCGTGATGGCAATCACCGTTACGCGGCGCTGCGCCGGAGCGGGTACGATCGCTATTGGGTGGTGGTTTGGTTCAACAGCCCCGGCGAGCTGGAGGCTTTTCAGACCGCGCGGCTGGGCCGTTAGGGGCTATCCGTTGGATCGGTGGGAGACCACCGGCCCCGCGGGGGCGTGGGCGCGCTTGGAAGATTGGCGGCGGGCCTTCTTGCGGGCCAGGGCTTCGATCTTGGCCTGGCGCGCTTCGGCTTTGCGCTGAGCGATGATGGCTGTGGCGGGTTCCAGGGCAGCCAGCTTGCGCGACTCGGTGATCGAATTGATTGCGTACAGCGCTAGCAGGGTAATGCCCATGATGGCAAGCAGCACATCGAAGATGGTGAAGCTGCCAATCTTCAAGGTGAAGAGGGGTTTGGTGTGGAAGAAAGCCAATGTGTTGGCCAGAATGAGAAACACCCGCAGCTCGGTGGGGCCGATCTTGCCGCTGGAGATGCGAAACACGCCGTTGGTGATGGTGACGATGTAAACCAGAATAGACACCATCAGGTAGGCGATCAGGGTGAGGGAAGCCACGGTGAAGTTCACGTAAGGAGATAGGCCCATGCCCAGCACGATGAGTACCGAGCCAAAGCAATCCACAAGGTGATCGAGCATGAAGCCGTAGCGTGGGCGCTCGATTTTGCGGAAGCGGGCCAGGGTGCCGTCCAGGCTGTCGCCGAACCAGTTGATGATGATGCCCAGACTGGCCAGCCACAAGAAATGCCGGCTGATTTCGGTCAGCGCGTAAGATGTGAAGATCAGAATGGTGCCGAACAATCCGATCAAGGTCAGGGTATCGGGGGTTACCCAGGAAGGCATGCGTTTTGACAGCCATTGCAGCGCAGGGCGCTCCAGCGGTCCGAAAAAGATGTCGTTGACGCGTTTACTGTTGGCTTGATTGGTCATACAGAATCTCCTTCCCAAACGGGATAAAACATGAGCCATTGGTCGTGATGCTGTTGGATGAGCGCTTCGGCGAAATGCAGGGCGGCCTCGGCGTTGTGGATGATATCGGTATGTAGGTCGCCGCTGGTGGACATTTCAATGGGCTCCGAAGCATGCAGGCGATAACTTCCATCGGGTTGAATGACGCAGGCGATCACGATGACGGGAACGCTGGTTTCCATGGCAAGGCGGATGTAAGCCACGGGCAGGTTGGCAGGCTTGCCAAAAAAGCGGGGTTGGTATTTTTGTAGGCCGGGATTGGCCAGAGGGCGATCCAACCCGGTGAGAATGCTGCCGCCAGATTTCAAACGTTGTTTGGCGAGGCGCAGGGATTCGAGGTTCATGGGAGAAACTTCCAGGCCGAAGCGTGTGCGCAGCCAGTTTTGCATTTTGTAACCCTGGTTGGGGTTGGGGTAGGACAGCACCAGAAATGGATAGTGGCTTAGCGCCAAAGCCCGGCCCATCAGGTCGAAGTTGCCCAGGTGGGGGCAAGCGAAGACGGTGGGGAGATTTTGCCGGGTGCGCTGCATGGCGGTGATCGCGGCGGGGCTGAAGCTGACTCGGCGAAGCAGTTTTTTGGGTTGGTTCACGAGATGATAGTAATCATAGATGCTGCGCAAATCATTGCGCAGCACGGCAGCCACGGCCCGATCCAGCTCGGCTGGCGAAATGTTTGGATCGAGAATGCCTTGCTGGTTCTGCCGGATGGTTTGAACGAGCGGAGAGTTCCGCCGGGAAGCCAAAAATGCGGCAATGCGGTCGGCCAGCCAATGGCCGGCCCCGGTGGGGAAGATGCGGCCAAGGAACATGGCTGTGCCCACGCTGAAGGGGGTGTTGGCGAGTGCTTGTAAGTTCATGCGCGCTTTCTTTCCGACGACCCAGAGTCAAGGAAAAACCGGGGGTGGCGTGCAATTCCCCCGGTTGTGTGTATTTATTCTAACCCCAATGGGATGATTTTGTAACGCAGAATCGTGGAGAAGGAGCAAGATTTGGGGGTCATTGGGAATTGACGTGATTTCACCACGCTAATTCCCATTGAGCCCCCCGAGATGGTGTTCTTGGATCATGTATAATAAAGATCATCCCTTATACCAAAGGGGGACGTTGTTATTTTCCCACCAGCACCTTAATACCACCGGTCTTCCAATCTCTCCATCCCACTTTCACGCTATTTCACAGAGGTCAATATGAAAAGGCGCCCCATTCTCACCATTGTGATCATCTCCATCCTCGTCTTCATGAACGCCTGCGCCCCGAAAACGATTGGACCACAACCCGTCCCCACGCAACCAGCGCAGCAAGCAACCCAGGCGTCGGAAAACCCAATCCAGCCGACTGTTCCTGCAACCGAATTGCCCCCTACCCAGACGCCCACGGAGGAGCCGCTGCCCGATTTACATCTGTACGCCCCGCAAGGCAGCGCGAAAGATGCCGCCGCCCGGTTGGCTGGAGGGCTGGCTGCTTCCACCACGGGCATGGAGGCCTATCCGCTGGTGGTTGAACTGCTGGCCTGGAGCGGCATCCCGGTGTACGACTCGGATACAGGCGCACTGTTGATGCCCGTCATGGAACCGGCAGCCGAGGTCAGTTACTTTGATTTTGAGGCGTATGGTTTTACGCTGGATTACTTGAATGGAAGCGGTCTCTTCCTTTCGGAGGTGGCCGAAGCATTGACGGAGGCTGAAACCACGCTGAACGACGCGCCCATGAGCGTGGATTTCCTCGAAGATTTGCTGGCGCGATGGGTGGCCGCCGCGAGTGAGTTGGATCCACAATCCTGGGAAGCGTTCACGCCCTTCTACCTGGCAGAAAGCGCGCTGCGCAAACCGCATGCCATCGATCTGAGCTACCCGGGCTATGATGGCGAAAGCTTGCATTACTCGCATTTGGAATGGCTGCTGTTTTTCGCGGCGCAGACGCGTACAGGCCGGGAAGTGCCGCCTTCGGTGGTCGCTATCGGCAACGGTGGAGCGTTTGCGGCTCCGGCCCGGCTGGATATGTGCACGGTGTACCAAAAGGCATTATCCAAGTTAGGTGAATTCCTGGCCGGTGAGGTCAATTCACAGACAGGGGATGCGTTGGGCGGGGCCATTGAAGATTCCGCCGAACAATGGTCCGGGACAGCCGGAAAAGTGGGTAAATGGGCTGGCAAGGGCCTGGGTTGGATGATGGCGCTGCTTTCAGTTGTGGCCAGCAGCACGGCCTGGAGCATTGAAGTGCGGGGCGATCCGGACCCCTCTCATTACAAACATAACGAGGCAAATGACAAGTATGCGTATTTCATCGCCAGGGTGAAATTGGATGAAAAATGGCCTGAATGGCTGGGGTCTTGCATGAAATCGATGGGCATGGATGTGCCGAGCCAGGATGCCATTAAAGATGCCAAAATCCGTTGGCGTGGTTTGCATGGTTTCAACACCCATGCAACCATTGACAGCGAGGGCCTGAACGGTCAGCTTGAATCTCGCTTCAACGCGGCGGGAGAAGCGAAGATGAAAGTGAAGTTGTCCAGGGAAAAGAATGGGGATTGGGAAAATGCCCCGCAGAAGGATGATTATTTAAAGGTCAAGGTCGAATTATTGTTCGACGCCAAATTTCCTGGCCCTTCCACCTGGATCGCGGCGGCCAAAGGCGGTCCGATCGGGGCATCCATCCCAACCTTGACGCAATGGTACCAACGTTGGTTCCCAGAAAAAGCCTACGGCATCATGAAAATTCAGTACCACAAGATTGTCCCCATGATCTTCGAGCGCAAGACGACTGCCAACGGAATTGAGACAGTGTTTAAAGGCTATAACTGCGAAGGGCTGTACGGCGACTGGGTGATGACAGCCAGCATGACCGGCACAACCAGCGGGCTGGCAATTGAGGGTATGGGGGTGTATACGGGACAAATTGCCCGCGGAGAAACCGGCGCCTTTGAGGGGTCGATGAATATTGATTTTGATCTTGTGAATTCGCAAATACCGATCAATGGCTCGATTGATATCAACTCGAACGGAGAATTGAGCATCACCGGTACGGAACAGTCGCCGGTGTTGCAAATGAGGGCGAAGGCGTCTCAAGGTTCCGGGGCGGGCCAATCGCCTGTAGAGCAGATCCAAATGCCATTCTCGGGCCCCGGCGGTTCACCCATCGGGTTCTTGTTGAAAGAAAGCCCAGACGATCCGCGCTGCTCGTACGATTAAGGGATCTTCTCGATGAAATAAGGGGATTTATTTGCGAGTGTTTGCGCAGCGGAGGCGCATAAACACTCGCAAAACGCGTATCGCCCTTACGCGAAGGCCACTACGTTTCGTCCAGAATCCCCAGGTGACGCATGTAACGCTGGGGGTCTTGGAGGAAGGTGCGGGTGATGGCCACGTGTTCGATCTCGTCGTAAGCCACGGGAGAGATTTTGCCGCCATCACAGCTCAAAATCTCGGCGCCGGGGAAGGCCATCAAAATGGGGGAGTGGGTGGCGATGATGAACTGGGATTGTTGAGCGACCATGGATTGCAGCAGAACGAGGAAGGAGAGCTGGCGCACCGGAGAGAGCGGCGCTTCAGGCTCATCCAGCAGGTATAAGCCGCCGGGAACGAAGCGAGCCTGAAAAAAGCGCAGATAGCTTTCGCCGTGCGAGCGGGCATCTACGCCTTCGCCGTAGTTGCGTTCCATCGCGCCCATCTGCCCCAGATAGGCCGAGCGGGCCATTTGTTGGGCCAGAATGGAGCGGCCTTGGTATTCGCGATCTACTTCTTCCAGGTTGCGCTGCATTTCGGAACGGGTGCGATCCATGCGGCGGGCAAAGCCAAAAAAATCTTCACTGCGCGTGAAGAAGCCGCGCCGGGTGCGTTTGGACCAGGTCAGTTTGAGGTCTTTGGCCAGCTTGCGAACTTCGTCCAGGGTTTCGTCCCGCCCGGTTTCCTCGCTGCCCGCGGTGATCGATCCGGCGGCGCAAGCCAGGGCTTCCAGCAAGGTGGATTTCCCCGAGCCGTTTTCACCGACCAGAAAGGTGACTCGGGCGGTGAAGTCCAAACGCTCCAGAGAGGCCAAAACGGGGACGTTGTAGGGGAAGCGGTTGGGCCAGGCAAAGGCTCGCCGGATGGTCACTGAGCGCAGGAGCAGGTCGGAGAGGGCGGTGGTCACGATAGAGGCTGGCAAACGGGGCAGATGAAACCACTGGTAGAGCCGGTTTTGAGCTTTTCGATGAGCGTGCCGCAGGAGGGGCAGGGTTGGCCTTCGCGGTAACCAATAAGGATATCGTCGTTGGTATAGCCACCCTTGACGCCGTAGGTGTCAACTTCGTAGAACGCGCCGCCTTTTTCCAGGCTAGACTTCAAGCTGTTGTGGATGGCCTGGGCCAGGGTTTCGATTTCGGCTTCATTCAGGCTGGGGATTTTCCGCAAGGGGTGCAGCCGGGCCCGATAGAGGATATCATGAATATAGAAGTTGCCAATTCCGGCGATTTTGTCCTGGTCGAGTAAGAAGGTTTTTAGCGTGCCCCGCGCGCCAGACAGCAGGTCCTTCAGTTTGGCGGGGGTCAGATCGAGCGCGTTGGGACCCAGCTTGCCGATCATGGGGTGGGCTTCCAGGGCGCCTTCGGGCGCATAGTGGACATACCCGAACCACCAGAAATTGACGCTCAGGCAGGCGCCGTCATCGAAGTCGATGATGAGTCGGCGCTTTTCGGGCAGGGTGGAGTGGTCGACGATGAGCAGTTCGCCGCCCATGCCCAGGTTCAGCAGCAGCCAGCCGCGGTCGGTGTGGGTGAGAACCCACTTGCCTCGGTTGTGCGTATCACCGATGGTCGCGCCCGTGAGGGCGGCCTGGAAGTCTTCGACCGGCACGTTCAGGCATTTGGGCTGGAGGACTTCGATGGCGCTGATGCGCCGGTCGGCAAGTCGCTGGTTGAGCTGGGCAGCCAGATTGGTAATCTCAGGTAGTTCGGGCATGTATTTTCTCCGGAGGAGAGGATAGATCAGGCGCGCAGCGCCTCGAGGTTGGCGCGTGCATGAGGAGCCATTTTGAAGAAACTTTCTAGCTTTTCGCAGCCGTATTCGGGACATTCGGCGCAGGTCTGGAAACCGCGCTCCACGGCGCAGGCGCGAATGGGGCATTCGGAGCAGTAGCCGCCCAAGCGCGGCCCGCGGCATCCGTCGCAGATTACCGCCTCGAGGGGCATCTCAGGAGAATTGTACTCCGTGCGCCACTTTGCGACAAGCTGCTGCATGGCTTCCTGGTCATTGGCCAGGGTCACTTTGTAGGCCTCACATGAGGCGCAATCCAATCCGCAATAGACGATCATGGTACTCATGGTATTCCCTCCCAGGAATGTGTGTGCTGCTCAACGGTTTGCGAGGAGCAAAAAACGGATACGTCGATAGGATTATAGAACAATAATTCTAATTTGTAAAGGATTTACTCAGGCAGAGGTGAAAAAGCCCAATTTT
>CAYOHX010000077.1:0-23102 GCA_964403875.1 uncultured Anaerolinea sp.
ATGCAGGCCGAATTCGAGGTTAGCCAGGACGAAGCCTGGGCTGACCTGCTGGAATTTGTCTCCGGGCTCGAAACCATCCCCGCACTGGTGGAGGTGCAATGATGGACTGCTTTGAGATTCAAGAGATCGGTTATCAGGACTTGATCCGGAGGATGCAAGATAAAGTCCCCGACCGGCGCCTGCCGACGAACGGATCGCTGGAGGTCACCTTTCGCTGCAATCTGCGCTGCAAGCACTGCTACCTGGGCAAGCGGCGGTTTGAGCAGCCAGGCGGTCCTGGCACGGATGGGCGCGGCGAATTGACCACCGATGAGATCAAGCGCATCATCGATGAGGTTGTGGCGGCGGGCTGCCTGCGCTTTTTGATCACCGGCGGCGAACCGTTTTTGCGCCCCGATGTGCTGGAAATTGTGCGGTATGCCAGGAAAAAGGGGCTGCTGGCTGTCCTGTACACCAATGGCACCCTGCTGACCCAGGAAATTGTGGAAAAGCTGGCCGAGTTCCCACCCTTTTACCTGGAAATCACGCTGTATGGCATGTCGCAGGAAACATACGAGACGGTCACCGGTATTCCCGGTTCCTATGCGCGCTGTATGCGCGGCATTGATCTGCTGAAACAATATCGGGTTCCCTTTAAGCTCAAGACCGTAGTCATGACCCTGAATGTTCACGAGTTTGAGGCCATGCAGGCCTTCGCGGACAACCTGGGCGTACATTTTCGTTATGATGTCAACCTGAACGCCACCCTGGATCACGAGAAGTATCCTTACCAGTACCGCCTTTCGCCAACTGAGGCAGTGCGCATCGAGCAGAGTGTTGTCGAACGAAAAAACGCGCACCTGGACCGCAAACAGTACACGGGGTACAATCCCGTGGATCCGGCGTTGTTATATCAATGCGGCGCTGGAGCGCAATCCTTTCATATCGATCCCTTCGGCAAATTATCGCCCTGTATGATGGTGCGTTGGCAATCCTATGATTTGCGTTGCGGTTCGTTTCAAGATGGGTGGGCTGATTTTTTGAAAGGCGTTCGCGCCCAGAGAACAAGTAAACTTACCCAATGCCAGACGTGTGAAATAAGGCCATTATGTAGCCAATGCCCGGCATGGAGTATGCTCGATCATCGTGGCGAAATGCAGCCAGATAGCCATTTATGTCAGATCGCCCGGCAGCGTGCGGACGTTTTGTTTTCTAAACCAACCTTCCTTTCCGTTGTTAGTGGAGAAGAAATCTATGAATGATGAAAAATATCTTCCGAATACAGAAGCGTTGCCCAGACGTAGACAGTATGTGAAACCGGTGATTGAAAAAATAAATTTGGTGCCCACTGAAGCGGTTTTAGGAAGCTCTTGCAACACCTTATCAGACATAAACTGTTACCTCGATTTTATAGGTGGGCATCCGGCCAATGAACTGGTGTAATTTTCAGGGAAGGTGATCTTTGCGCGCATCAGAGCACAGATTTGCAGTGGCAGGAATGCCTGTAGAGCTAGAGGTTGATCATGGAATCTCGCTGCCGGACCCTCCACGCAATCTGCAACCTTTCCTGTCCCATGAGTCCAATCCCTTTCCTATTCGGGTAACGTTGGATGCATTTCCTTATCCACTAAACCAGGAGAATTGCAGTTTCAAAACTGGGCGCTGGTTATTTGGTGAGTTTGATAACAGGTTGGTGTCCAGAGTGACCCCGAGTGGAATGGACGTTTCCCCGATACACGTAGAAATTGATGCCCAGCAGGGTTGGGGAACCATTTATATCGATCATAATTTCTATCAACAGAAACGATACCCGTTATCTTCCCCGATGTTTGAACTAATATTCACGACACTTCTGGCGCGCCAGGGGGGATTCCTGGCGCATGCTAGTGGAATTTTGTATGACCAGCAGGCGCTTCTTTTTATGGGAAGCTCTGGTACAGGGAAAACAACCTCGGCTCGCCTGTGGGAGCAGCACACCTCTGCTGCTGTTTTGTGTGATGATCGAATTGCATTACGCAGGGTTGGGGATGCGTTTTGGGCTTTCGGAACACCCTGGCACGGCAATCATCCGGTCATATCACCACGCGGGGGACGGCTGGATAAGATCTTTTTTATTAAACATGCTCAAGAAAACAAGGCAGAACGCATGAAGCCGGGTTATTCTTCAGCTATGATGTATGCTCGTTCGTTTCCACCCCTTTGGGACAGAATTGGATTAGCTTCTTGGGTTGAGGCGAGCGTGGACCTGGCTCAACAGATTCCTTGTTACGATTTTGGGTTTATTCCAGATACCAGTGCTGTGGATTATTTGCAAAGTTTATGATGAAGGGTAACCGAGAGAATTTTACTTTATTGGCTGAGGATCTCCTTCGTCGAGGTCACTCGATCCGCTTCCATGCTCATGGGCATAGCATGCAGCCTGAAATCCTTCATGGCGACATCGTTACGGTTGCCCCGGTCGTGCATCCGTTAGTAGACCGGGAAATTGTTTTGTACCTTACCAAAGGCGGACGTCCAATCCTGCACAGGATTATTCAATCCCGAGAAGATCCAGTTGGAACGTCTTTATACCTGATATGCGGAGATGCACACAGAACCGCCGATGGCTGGCTAAGTTCCGAACGTATCCTGGGGCGCATAGTCGCAGTAGAAAGACGCGGCCAGATCAAACGGTTATCGCTGTTTAACAAATTGGCGAGAACCGCGCGTAAGATCCGTTGCCGTTTACGAATGGGAGGATGCAAGTGAGAGCTTTTCGGCTGGCCTTGATCTTGGGACTGGTCTTGACGGTTTCTCCGGTTTCGATCCCGGTCCAAGCTTCCACTAATCTGGCTCAGCCAGGGGTAAATATCGTTTCTGAAACTGACCGGGATATTACCCTGTCCTATACTTTGCCCGGTTATCAAGTAAAGACACAGGTAACCAGTTTGGGGGAATGCCAGGAGGTAAATGTGCCAGGAGCCGACCTGTCCTCCGAACCTGGAGAGGCTTCGCTTCCAGCCATGGCCATACTGGTAGGCGTACCCGCCCAACGGACGATCCGTCTCGAAATCCTGCAGGCGGATTATCAGGAAATCCCTGGCACATACCAATTGTGCACGGATCAATTAATGCCGCCAAAAATTGATGTGGCAGGTGTAATAGAAACGGCCGAGCCTGAACGAGTCAAAACTGTGTATCAGGCGGCGCAGACAAATTATCTGCCCGGCAGTTCAGCAGAGATCTTGCAGAACGGTTTTATTCGTAACCAGGCTGTCATACAACTGGCGATCTACCCCGCTCAATATCTGCCGCCTCAAGAAACCATTCGTGTGCTGACTGCTTTAGAAGTCAGACTTTCATGGGACCCCATTCTCGATTTGGCGGATGATAATCCAAGCGCTGTTGTGTCCGGTCTAGATCCATTGATCAGCGCAAGTATTATCAATCCTGAACAAGCTGATACCTGGCTGACGACCCACCAGGCGGGAGCCTCGCTACAGTTGCAGGCCGAAGGGCAGGATGTTCTCCCACCCTACAAATTTCTCATACCTTCCTCTGGCTTATATTCCTTAAGCGGCAGCGATTTACAGGCGGCCGGGGTGCCTATTGATCAAATACGTGATCAGAATTTGCATGTCTGGTACAAGGGGGCAGAGGTTCCAATTATTGTGGAAAGACAATCACAGACTGAGTTTCAAGTAAACGATCGGATAATCTTTTATGGATTTCTAGAAAACAGTCTGTATGTGAACGCCAATACTTTCCAACTTTCATGGGATTCGCGTACCAGTCTCCAGATGAACATGCGTACTGCACCAACCCCAGGATTGGCGAATTCTCAAGGTGCCTTTACTGATCGGCAACGGTTTAATGAGGATCGTATCTATGTGGGCGCATTTGGAAGTGGCACGGAAAGGGATCATTGGTACTGGTCTGGTATTGTGGCTTCTGGCACCAGCGCAAGTGTCCCCTTTACTGTCCATCTGGGTGACATATCTACCGCCGAGGAGGATGTTCTACTGCGGGGACTGATCCAGGGATATACTGCTAACCCTATGCACCATACGAGAATCTATATAAATGGACATCTCATCGATGAGGCTTATTGGGATGCCCGGTCTGAATACTCTCTTATGGCATACTTTCCAACTACATACCTGGTGTCAGGAGATAATACCATTACCGTTGAAAGTGTGATGGATTCCAGCACAAGCAACAGTTTGATGTATGTCAACTGGTTTGAGATCGAGTACCCGCGCGTACTGATCGCAGAGAACAACCAGATCGTTTTTACCATGCCCACCGGTCAGAACCAGTATGCGGTATCGGGTTTCAGTCAAGATCAACTCCGGGTGGTTGATATTACCGATCCGCTTTCCCCATGCCTGGTTCAAGGTTTTACCGTGCAGGAACAGGCAGGAACATACACGATCTTTCTGGAGCAGAATTTGCCGGAGCCGCATACCTTCTTGGTTCAAACAGAAAGCAGTACCCTGCATCCATCTGCCATTCAGGCTTCCATAACTGATGATTTGAAATCCAGCGATAATGGCGCTGATTATGTAATAATTACTCACCCGACACTGGTTGCAGCCAGTCAGGCGCTGGCCGATTACCGCGCTGCTCAAGGACTACGTTCCCGGGTGGTCGATCTCCAGGCGATCTATGATCAATTTGGATACGGGTTGCCCGATCCAAACGCTATTCGTGATTTTCTTCGATACGCTTATCTGAACTGGCAGGCGCCTGCGCCTTTGTACGTACTGCTCATGGGGGATGGAAACTACGATTACAAAAATAATGGTGGTTATAACGAAATCAACTATGTTCCGCCGCTACTGTACGAAATAGACCCATGGATTAACCAAACCTCGGCCGACAATCGTTATGCCGCCATCATCGGGGAAGATATTTTACCGGACCTCTACATTGGGCGGCTCCCGGTAAAGTCAGTACAAGAGGTTCAGGCAGTGATCAACAAAATCACCACCTATGAGTCTCTGCCTGCCGAAAATTGGAACCGGCAGGCTCTTCTAATTGCGGATAATAATGATGGCTCAAACGATTTTGTTGCTTCCTCCAATCATCTTGCCGGCCTGTTGCCGGAAGAGTATTCCGTTTCACGCGTCCACTATGGCGTAACACATACAACAGTTGACAGTGCAAGAGCCAGAATTTTTGGTGATATCAATGCTGGCCAGGGGCTGGTTCAGTATGTTGGGCACGGTGCCTATAGTAGTTGGGCTGGCGAACGTTTGCTAACATACGCAGATGTGCCTTCCCTGACCAATGCCAACCGGCTGTCGTTTGTGCTGTCTCTGGATTGCATGGATGGATATTTCTTGTTTCCGAGCAAATCACGAGATTTATCTGCCCTGGCCGAGGGACTGGTGCGCTCCGCCAACGGCGGTGCTATCGCAACCTTTTCTCCGGCCGGTTACGGTCTTGTGGAGGGGCACGATTTGCTGGCTACCGGGCTGTACGAGGCCATCTTCCAGTACGGTATGAAACGCGCCGGGGCCGCTACCACCTATGCCAAGTACTATCTGGCCTCGCATACCGCCGGTCACCGCGAGCTGATCGATACCTTTACTCTCTTCGGCGACCCGGCCCTGCAACTCAAGTTGGGACCAACTTCCTCCACGCCCCAGGCCGACCTGCGGGTGCAGTTCAGTCTGCCCGAAGGCCGGGGAGAACCGGGCGAATGGGTTACCGTGCAGGTCGACTACGCCAACATCGGCCAGGTGCCCGCGGATGGAATTACGCTCAGCCTGCCGCTGCCGGCGCAGTTGCTGGATGCCAGCGTGACGGCGGACCCGGTCATTGCCCAGCACAATGGAAGCTCATATAGTTGGGTGCTTTCCAGTCTTACCCCGGGCGCCAGCGGGCAAATCCTGCTGCGCGCGCGTATTGATCCCGCTTATATCGGCGAATTTCCGCTTACAGCCCAGATCCACAGTCTGGCGGCCGATGCGGACCAGACCAATAACGAGGCGACCACGCTGTTGAGCGTAAATCCCGCGGATGTATCGGTAACCTTGCATCTGCTTTCTCCCTTCCGCCCGGCGCCGGGTGACCAGGTGGAGATCCGGCTGGATTATCTCAACCAGGGGATAGAGGCCAATAACCTGCTGCTCAGTCTGGTCCCGCCGCCCGAACTGCTCGATGTGATCGTGATCCTACCTGCGGGCTGGACCGAGCAAACCGGCGCGCCGCTCACCTGGTCCATGAGCAGCCTGCCTGCCGGTGGCAGCGGATCGATCGTGATCCAGGGCCGCCTGGCTCCTGAACGGGGGGGCAGCTTCCCGCTGCAGGCCAGCCTGGGCAGCGATTCGTTTGAGGTTAATCAGGCCGATAATACCGCTACACTCCTGATCGGCTCATATTTCCGCTGGTATTTCCCTCAGATATTCCGCGGGCAGTAGCCACGTTACATAAAAGTAACTGCGTACCACTGGCTGTGTTGGACCGTTATTAATCGAGAATTTACAATAACATTACTTCATTTTCATGGCCAATTTCTTATAATAGGCCAGGATCTTGCATCTGTGACAGTGTCTGAATTTTGCGGGTCAATTGCTTGAAGGTTGCCAAAAGGGCAAGCTTTTGGCGTAAGCCGCTAAAAACCGGAAAAATTAGAGGAAAATAACCCTACACAAGTTACATAATTGTAATTAATATGCAATTTGCGAATGATATAATAGGTGCATTCCAAAAGAGGATATCGTCAGTGGGTGATCAAACCAAACCATTCCCATAACAGAATGGCTCCAGTCTCTCGGGCAGTTCCAGAGCAGAGGCGGATCAATGGCTCCATTCATCGTGCATACGTTTCATGATTTGGGCCGCGTCTGGCGAGAGAACGGGCGATCGTTCAGGATGGGTTGGGTTGGTGTTTGGAAAGCTGTTCTTTGCAATTTGTCTGAATTGAAACATAACGCGCCACTTTTTCATAGAAGCCTTTCTGGCTGTGGCTGTAGAGATAGTGAGTTGTACAACGAATTTTCATCGCTTCATCGGCGGATGTCGAAAGGGCGGAGCGTGCCTTCTGGTGAGTGCTCCACCGAAACTGTCTTGGGAAGAACTTAAAAATGGCCAATTTTGAAAACCCGAATATGCTCATGTCTGAAGAAGACGAGTCCATTGATTTTCGCCGCTACCTGGGACTGCTGCGCCGCTGGTGGTGGCTGTTTGTTCTCGCGGCATTGGCGGCAGGGGCAATTGGCTATTTTTATTCGTTGCAGATGACACCCATCTACCAGGCTTCAACAACGATGATGATTAACGAGGCGCCCACCTCGAACCGGTCCGCGGACTTAACTTCGATTACAACCAGTGAGCGCCTGGCGAAGACATACGCCAATATGATCACCACACGGCCGGTGATCGAAAAAGTGATCCAGCGCCTGGGAGTAGTGATCCCGCCCGAGCAGGTGGAGCGCATGGTGACCGTTACCCAGGTGAGCAACAGCCAGCTGCTGGTCATCTTGGTAGAGAGCCCGGATGCAAGCTTTTCTGCCGCGGTAGCCAATGCGCTGGTGGTGGTGTTCTCGGAGCAACTGCAGGAGCAGCAGTCATCGCGCTACGCGGCTTCGAAAAAAAGCCTGGAAGAACGTGTGGCGGAGATCGAGAAGCAGATGGCTGACCTGCAGGACCAGGTTGCCGCGCAGAGAAGTATCGTGGAACGTAAACGTCTGGAGGCGGAAGCTAACAATACCACCGTGTTGAGCACCGACGCGGATGTGGCCGAGTTGGACCGGATGGAAAGCCGCCTGAACCAGTTTGAATCGATCCGTACCAACCTGGTGCTGAGTTACGAACAGGTTCGCCTGGCAGAAGCGCAGAGTTATTCCAGCGTGGTGCAAATTGAGCCGGCAGAGCTTCCTACGTGGCCAATTAAACCCAATATCATGCAGAATACGCTGCTGGCTGCGCTGGTAGGGCTGATGCTATCTGGCGGTGGGGTTTTCGTGTACGATTTGTTAGATGATACGATTAAGAACCCGGACGAGATCCGCCACCAGACCCACCTGACTGTTCTTGGCACGATTGCTAATTTCGATGAGCCGGAGGATGGGCAGTTGATCACCGAGGCCCAGCCACGCTCGCCGGTGACCGAGGCATTCCGCTCGCTGCGCACCAATATCCAGTATGCCTCAGTTTCTACGACATTACACACGCTGCTGGTCACCAGCCCGGCCCCTGCGGATGGAAAAACAACTGTTGTTTCGAACCTGGCTATGGTTATGGCGCACAGCGGGCGTAAGGTGACCGTATTGGATGCAGACATGCACCGGCCGCGAGTTCATCTGGCCTTTGGCCTGAGCCTGCTACCGGGGTTGAGCACCCTGTTCATCAAGCCCATCATTCACCTGAACGGATCCTTGCAAGCAACCTCTTCAGACCGGTTGAAAGTCATTACGGCCGGTGAGCTGCCCCCGAACCCATCTGAACTCCTTGGTTCCAACAAAATGCGTGAAATCCTCGAGGCGGTTGGAGAGAATTCTGATCTGGTGATTGTCGATTCGCCGCCAGTCCTCTCGGTGACCGATGCGGTGGTTCTGGCCCCCACTGTGGATGGCGTGGTCCTGGTGGTGCGGCCGGGTGTGACCCACATGAGTGCCTTGAAGTATGCGGTTGAACAGTTGCGCTACGTTGGCGCAAACTTGTTAGGGGTGGTGATCAACCGGGTCAATGATCGCAGTGCCCGTTATGGCTACTACTACAAGAGCTATTACTACAAGCAGTATAAATATTATTCTTCCAACGGAAAACCGCTCAAACGAAAAAAAGGGGATGCCAGAAAACAAATTGTTACTCAGCCGTTGGAGCCCCCCTCACGGGATTGATGGTGGTTGCCTTCTAAATATATTTGAGCCATCTATCCGATAGGTGTTTATAATAAGCAATGCTGATTGCCTTTAGTGGGTTGGATGGGGCCGGAAAGTCAACCCAAATTGATCTGTTGATGAAGGTGCTTCAAGAAAAAGGGCACGCTCTGGCCTACTTGTGGGTTCGTGGTGGGTATACGCCTGTATTTAACATCCTGAAATCACTGGTGAGACAAATTACCAGGGGAAAAGCCTTACCGCCCAGCGGGCGCAACCAGGCGCGGAGCCAGGCATTTACAAAACCATGGGTCCGTTATGTATGGCTTCGGCTGTCTTTGCTGGATTTAATTCTTACCTACGGTATCCGTGTACGTTGGTGGCTAATATTTGGAAAGACCGTGGTGTGTGACCGGTATATCTGGGATACATTGATCGACTTTCGTTTGAATTTCCCGATGGAAGCGGTTGAAGAATCCTGGCTCTGGCGAGCATTGGTTCGCATTGCGCCGAAACCCGATGTTGCGTTTTTAATGATCATTCCAGTTGAGGAGTCTATCCGCCGGTCCAAGCTAAAAAAAGAGCCATTTCCTGATTCAGCTGAAGTTCTGGCTGCCCGGTGTGAACAGTATCTATCGCTGCGCTCGCAGTCTGGCTGGATCGTGGTGGATGGCGCCCAGGATGTGCAGCATGTCAGCGCGCAGATTCTGGCCAGCTTGCCAGGTGCATCTGGCCGTGGGGCGCGACTGGCCTGATGCGCATCAGTCTCCTTCAGCAGCGCGAACCCTTTGGGGCGATCTTTGAGCGAACGATGGCTCGTTTTCTGCGTGAAAGGTACGGCGCTTCCTTTTCTGTTCGCTGGCATGACGAACCTGGGATGATCCGAGCTTTTCGGCAGAAATCTCAGGCGTGGTTTATCAATATCTATCTCAATGCCATTTTTTCCGAACAGGCCGAAGCAGCGGTCTTTGAACCCCTGCGGCGTGAGTTTTCACGTAGTCGGGTGGGATGGCGGCGGCCAATTCAGCAATTTTACGTGAATGCGGCCTCTTCTCCTTTGACCAATCGTTTCTTCGCGCAGGCATGGCTTGAGATTACGCCCTCTGTCACAGGGGCCGAAAACTGGTTGATCGTACCCGGTAATCACAAAATCCGCATCCTCGACAGGCAGGCAGGTAAAGTCACCTCAATTTTAAAAGATGGGTTCGATGCTGCTTTCTTCAAAAACGAGGTGGAGACGCGCCGGGCGGCAGAGGCAGCGGGGGTGATGGTTCCAACACTATCCAGCGTGGAAGTATCCAATGGCTGGTTCGAAGAACAGTATGTGCTGGGTACGCCGCTCAACCGGCTCTCAGATGCAGCCGAAGCGGGCCACGCGCTGCGCCAGGTATATTCCTCCTTACAGCCGTTCTATGAAGCATCTCATCAAGAGCAGCCAGTGTCAGTCTACATTTACGAACTGGAGTCTTGTGCGAAGATTCTCATTGAACAAAACCACCTGTTGGATGAATCCCATAAGCAGGATCTGTGCGTGTTAATCGATCACTGTATACATCATTTAGACCCATGGAAGGATGAAGCGATTTCACTCAGCCTGGTTCACGGAGATTTTCAGCCGGCTAACTTGCTAGCGGATGGGGAGCGAACCTGGTTGATCGATTGGGAATACTCCCGCTGCTGCCAGGTAGGATATGATGCGCTGGTATATAGTTTAGGCGCGCGCCACCCGCACGGACTTGCTGGCCGAGTGCGTGATTTTATTGCCGGATCTTCCCAATTTCCTCTGGAAGCCGAAGGAACCAATATGCATTGTGCCGCAGACTGGTCTAGCAGCGCTCAGCGCGTGCGAGCTGCCTGGATCTTCCTCCTCGAGGAACTGGTCTTGCATCTGCATGAGAACGCGAATCACCAGTTTATTCGTTTGGGTGATGGTTTGGCAACCCTGGAGCACGAAATCGCCGAATGCCTGAGCGTGGAAGAAGGTGGACTTGGCTGATCAGCCGACGCCTGCCACACCCGGTACGCCTAGCCTGTTAATCCTGAACCAGATGGCCGGGCCGATGACCTGGGAACTGGCCGAAGACCTGGGCAATGAGCTTGGCTGCGTGGCGCTGCTTACCGGGCACCCTGATACGCTGGTGAAGACCGCCCCTGGCGTACTCTTACACGCCGCGCCGGCCTACCAGCGCGGCAGCTTTACCCGCCGGGCGTTTTCATGGGTGCTGTACATGTTGCGCGCCTTCTTCTGGCTGTGGCGTTTCCCGCGCACCACGCCGGTGCTGCTCTTTTCTAACCCGCCCATCCTGTGCTGGCTGGGCTGGCTGATGCGCCTGCTGCGCGGGCAGAAATACGCTGTGATGGTGCACGACATCTACCCCGATGTACTGGTGCGGCTGCAGGGCATGCCTGAGAAGCACCCGCTCATCCGCGCCTGGCGCTGGCTCAACCGCCGCGCCTACAACCGCGCCCAGGTGGTGATGACCCTGGGTGAATACATGGCCGAAAACCTGGCCCGCCAGTTCGACCCCACCCGTACCCCAGCGGGCAAGGTGGAGGTGGTGTACCCCTGGGTGGATACGGAGCGCATAAAGCCCATCCCCAAGGAAGAGAACTGGTTCGCGCAGAAGTACGGCCAGGTGGGTAAGCTGACGGTGATGTATTCGGGTAACATGGGCCTGGGCCATGATATCGAGACGATGGTGGAGGCTGCCCGCCTGCTGAAGGATGAGCCGGATATTCATTTTATGTTTATTGGGGCGGGGCCGAAGTGGCAGATGGTAAAAAAAGCTATTGAAAAACATGAATTATCTAATATTTCTTTACTTGAATGGCAGATGGAAGAAAAATTGCCTTATTCTTTGGCAACAGCAGACATATCACTTATGTCTTTGGAGCAGAGGATTGAGGGAATGGCTATTCCAAGCAAGGCTATCTATTCCTTGGCAGCAGGATCAGCTTTAGTTGGGTTAGGAAAGAAAGACAATGACATCAGTGTTATTGTTGATAAATATCATTGTGGCGTTAACATCGTGCCAGGTGATGTAAAAGGGCTAGCCGATGCATTGACAGATTTTTATAAATCCCCGAATTTTATGGATTCATGTAAAGAAAATGCACACTTAATATCAGAATCCATTTTCTCTAGAAATATAAACGTTAAAAGAATGGCGAGTTTACTAAGCGAGCTAAGAACTTAAAAAATGGTACACCGCTACACATTCAGTGTATATATGTCTTCTAAAAGGGTATAGTTATGAGCTTCTCCGTGATCTTACGTCGAAAAGTGAAACGATTAATTCTAGATGCCATTTGCCATATTGGTAAATCTACGCAAATAAAAAAATACTTTGAAAAAAGCGGGTTAAAAAAATTAAACCTCGGATGTGGAACGAATTTTCTCGAAGGATGGCTAAACACGGATTTGTTGCCTTTGTCCTATTCGGTTATACCTTTAGATGCAACAAAAAAGCTTCCTTTTCAAGATGAGAGCTTTGATTTCATTTTTTCGGAACACATGATAGAACATCTTACCTTTACTCAAGCGTTCGATTTATTGCGCGAGTGTCATCGGGTTCTAAAACCTAACGGGGTGTTGCGCATTGCAACACCCGATCTTGAATTCTTAGTTCAACTGTTTAATCCCGTGAGATCAGAATTGCAAGAAAAATATTTGGATTATTTTATAAACAGATATTGGGAAGTATCCTCCCTACCTCGTGATCCTTCACTGGTAATAAATCCATATTTTTATAAATGGGGTCATCGTTTCATTTTTAACCAATCTACTCTTGAATTCATTCTTCAAAAAACAGGATTTCGTAATACAAAATGGTATAGCCCCGGTAAAAGCGATCGGCGGGATTTAACAGCGATAGAAGGACACCACAAACTAATTTCTGAAGAATTCAATAACTTTGAGACCATGGTTGTAGAAGCAGAGAAGTCGTGATCTGAATGGACAGACCAATTTTTAATCAAGAAAAGATACAACTCAGATCTTCAAAAAATATCTTGTCCAGCGGAGACTTGCCAGTTTATTTCGTTATTTTATTGTCGTTAATTGTCTTGGCTATTCGTGAGGCTCTTCCAGCATTAGGTTTTACAGAAATTCTTGGTTTCATCAAATATCCTGTCGCAATACTTACTGTCCTGATTTCCTCGAAGGCAATTATTTTGGGATGGAGGCGAGCCGGAAAGCAACAAAGAATAAATGTTTTATCTGCCTTAATTGTTGTGTTCTTTGCTATTATTTCTGCCCTGATCAATCCCGAAACATCGCAACTTTCTTATCTAGCTCATATTTCTGAATGGGCGTTCCTTACACTTTCTTTTACCCTTCTTATAAACAAACCGAATCACGTGACCTTTTTACTTTTAGGACTGCTAATTATTGTTCTTTGGAGTGTATTAGGAGGAATTTGGGAAGGTCAGGGTATATTGGCCGAAACGAATTTTTCAACTGACATGGAAGTAGGAAGGTTTGGTGGTTTAGGCATAGATCCCAATTATTTCTCCATGGTCATGACCATCCCGTTTGCTTTTTCTTTTACCCAGAGCATGGATTTTCATGGAAAAATTATCAAAAGAACCGCATACGGGATCACGGCTGCTATATTTGTTTTTGCTTTTTTCTGGACAAGATCGCGATCGGGTTTGATCTCATTACTAATTATGGTTTTGATAATCATTTATTTGAAACGTGGAAAGGGTTTGGTTCTCTCTACATCTATATTATTATTTGGGATTTTTATCTTAAGTTTTGTGGTTGGGCGTGAAGGTATTATCAATGCATATGAAGGAATGATTGCAAGGTGGCAGGCACTCAACCAGGGTACTACCCTTTCTCGTGTTGACATATGGTTTTACTCACTTGATACTCTTTTTGAAAAACCAGTTCTGGGCTGGGGACCTGGATCGATGTCAAGGTTAATTAATTTGGGATTATATTCAGGCATAAATAACTTCGTAAAACCACATAATGCCTGGATTGTTGCTGCAATCGAGCGAGGTCTGGTTGGGGCGGGACTGCAGTTTCTGATACTGATAACCAGCTTTTGGAGTGGGGCGAAGTTGATCACAGCCAAGCATCCAGTATACCAGACATTAGGAATCGTTTTAGTTGGTGGAGTAGCTGGCCAATTTGTTATGTCATTGACATTAGGCGGAATGCCTTTAGGGATGTATCTTATCACCTCCTTTGGCCTCGCATTACAGAGCATGATCAATCGTCAGGAAAAGCTTAGAGTGCATGGCGAATAGTGATGAACTGGAAGTTGCTAATAATCCAAAGGCAGCAATCGCTAGCGCCTTAAAATGGGCATACCTGGCCGAGATTGTAAATCGTCTAGCTCGACCTCTCGTTACGATAATCGTTGCCCGGTTATTACTTCCCGACGATTACGGGGTAGTAGCTTTAGCCTCAAGTATTACAAGTACTGCTGCGCTGTTCTGGTCGGTTGGGCTTCCAACGGCATTAATTCAGCGGAAAGAAGATGATTTGGACAGCGCCGCCAACGTGACTTTCTGGATTAACGGCGGGCTGGCCATTCTTGTTTTTTGCACGCTGGTTTTCTCACGTAACTATATTGGCCAGGTTTTTCGTGAGCCAAAGGTTGCTGAGATATTACCTTTCATGGCTATGCCTGTCCTGCTTGAAGGGTTCAGCACGGTGCAAAATGCAATACTTCAAAAAACGCTAGCATTTTCACGGTTATTCTGGCGGTCTACTTTACCATCACTAGTTCCCCTAATCGTTACGTTGCCTTTAGCGTGGTTAGGATTTGGCTATTGGGCGCTTGTTTGGGGGGGGATTGTAAGTTCTCTGGTTGGAAATATTTCATTATGGCTGACCAGCGATTGGCGGCCCTCATTTGTATTTGATAAAGTTGTTGCTCTTGAGTTGATGAAATTTGGTGCGCCAACGTTAGGGGAAGCGCTCCAAAATTGGACCGAACATCAATTTGACAGAGTATTAATTGGTTATTTCTTTACGGTGCATGAAGTGGGAATTTACAGTCTGGGTATCACCATTTATTCATTGATATTTGGGTCTGTGTTCTCACCGATCAGAACAGTTGGTTACGCATCCTTGTGTAAAGTGTCGAAAAATGTAGCCGAACAAAAACGTATTTTTTTGCGTGGGCATGATTTAATTTCTTTAATAGTTTTTCCACTGACGCTCGGAATAGTAGTCGTTGCACCGGACCTGGAAAAAGTTGTTTTTCTTGGAAAATATCCGGGACTGGCTGTGGTTCTTAGCGGGTTATCCTTGTATTATCTTTTATCCTACGCCCAGAGCCTAGTTGTTCCTTTGTTTCGCGCTGCAGGGTTACCCCAAATTATGCTGAAGGTAAATCTCCTAACCACGTTTTTGATACTTGTTTTTTATCCATTAGGGATATTTCTTGGGATGGGAACATTTACGGTTTTTCGAGGTCTGGTTGTGCTGGTTGTGTATATCACACTTACCGTCTTAATTTTAAAATATTTTAAGATGGAATTTTCTGCTTTAACGATGCCATTAATAATACCGGTCATCACTAGCATAATTATGTTCCTTGCCGTTAATCTATTGTTTGGGATCCTGCCTGTAAAAGAAGGCTGGTTAGCTTGGATACAATTGGCTGGAAAGGTTATTGTTGGAGTATGCATGTATGCTGCTTTATTATTCCTCTTTACAAGGCCAAGATTTTTTCGTAGCATTCGTTTTCTTCAGTCGATACTAAGGAAGCAGGCAGCATGACTCTCGGAATTTTTATTAATACCTATAATGATTCATTATTACTGGAGAGAGCACTCCGGGATCTATTTCGTTTCTACCATTCCTCGTACCTGTTATGGATTGATGACGATGGCTCCAAAAAAGAGGATATAGATCGGTTGGAGCGTTTGGTAAGCCAATATAATGCAAAACTTACGTATTCACCGAAAAAGAAGGGACAGTCAGGTATCTATTTATTAATCCGCGAAATGGAAATTTACAGTCAGATCGACCAAATGGGGGTTGATCGAATCTTGAAAATGGATCCGGACACTACGATTTATAGTGAACAGGCTTTCATGGGCCCAGTCGAGGCTGAACTGTACGGCGCCCAAAAACATGTTCGTACAGATGACCAAGACTATCAAGAAATGGTCCGGGTTTTTCGACAGGCAGGAATGATCCTACCGGATATGACGGGCTACTGTCAGGGGGGATTTTATATGCTGAAGCCCTCCTTACTAAGAAGGATCGCCCAATCTTCTTCCTGGAAGAGGTATATTGAAATCTACGATGCGTTGGCTATACAGGTACCAGAAGACCGGATGCTCAATTTACTTGCATTATCGGTATCGGCATCGATCGGTTTTTGGGAGAAGGGTTTTTTTCACGGCTCAAGAACCCTTTGGGAATATAACATGCACAAGCTGGCTCGGTGCTTCCCTTTTTTTAGTCGGTACTTCATGTATGTCAAAAGCCGTATGAAAATAAATTTATCGAGATGAGATGATATGCCAAAATGCATGTATATTTTATGGAAATAATATCTTATGAATGATATCTTTGTCACCCCTAAACCAAGCGGTGATGGGGGACCAAGCCTCGCTATAAAGCGTCTATTTTCCCCACTGCGAGATTTAGGGTACAATTTTATCTTTGAATATCACAAGAAATACCATGGATCATTTGTAAATGTAGGAGGTGGTAATTATGGGCCGAGGATTCTATTGAAACAAAAACCATTCTTATATAGACCTGCCGGGTATTATATAAAAAATATATTTACTCAGGCCCGAAGGCCATGGAGTTGGAGATACAACCTTTCGAATCTATTGATTGGTTTATATCTTCGTGAGGCAAAATGGGTTGTTTTTCAATCAGAATATGCCCGCACAGTTTTGAGTAAGAAATATGGATTACCCAAACACTTCTCAGTGATTTTCAATGGGGTTGACTTAGCTCAATATCATCCTATGAAGCAGGAAAAAAACCGTGTACCGGTAATCGGCAGCGTAGGGAAGCTGCGTCATGAGCGGGTACAAGATTTGATCCAGGTTTCAGAAAGTTTCAGAGATGAGCATAAATTATTCGTAGCCGGTCCGCTAAATGAAACGGAACGGCAGATGTTACTACAGCATGTAAAACGGCGAGGTATAGAAATCGTGCTAACGGGATCAGTTCCTTCCAAGGAAATGGTCAAGGTCTACAACCAGCTTGATATTCTCATTCACCTGGCCGCTGCAGATATTTGTCCAAACGTTGTTGTTGAATCATTGGCATGTGGAACGCCAGTGATTTGCCCATCGTATGGTGGAACGGCGGAGCTGATCGGCGAGGGAGGAATTGTGATCCCGGGCGGGCCTGATCGTTACCCGGAAGAATTCTATTCTCAAGTTGCTTCATCAATCCATCAGATTTTCAATGATCTAGACGCATATCACAATAAAGCAAGGGCTAGGGCAGAAGAATCGTTGGACATCAACAAGACAGCGAAGAAGTATGCAGCGGCGCTGGATCAAGTAGTCAGATGAGAATATTACAGGTCATCCAATCGTTGAAGGTTGGTGGAGCAGAACGTGTTTGCCTGGATCTCTCCTACGGGTTGGCAAATTCAGGCCATACCGTTGAAGTTGTTTTATTACAGGACAAAATTGAATTAGATGTTCTGAGATATGGCAAAGCTTTTCAAGTCGCGCCGCTGATTCCAGGGGAACAACCTATCTGGATTCGGAATATACCCGCTTTATCGAACGCCTTCTGTAAAGTATATTCTCAGGGATGGGATATTATTCACTGCCATATGGATGGCGCGCTGAATATTGCCGCACTGGGTGGTGGCAGGCGTATTTGTTATACGGTGCATAATTCGGTGCATGGTCATTGGGAGGGGATTGGACTGCACCGCGTGAGAGCGATCAGTGAATTTTTCATTACCAGACGGATGGATATAGCTGTGGTGGGATGCGGACCGGGAGCTTATGAATGGGCTGAACGGAAGTTAGGGGCGGGGCGCCAAGTAAAATATGTTTCCAATGGGATCGATGTTGAAGAGTTCCAACGGAAAGAAAATTATACCCTTCACGATCCTGTTAGGATTCTTATGGTTGGAAAACTAGCGCCCACGAAGGATCACAGTACAGCCATCCGGGCGATGAGCCAGCTGATAAAATTCGGGATTAATGCACATCTATCCATCGCTGGAGATGGCGGCCTGTTAGAAAGCTTAGAAAAATGGATAGTAGATAGCAACCTTCAAGAGAATGTTTCACTCCTTGGTTTGAGAAAAGATATCCCCGATCTCATGCGTGCTGCGGATATCTTCTGGATAACAAGTTTGCATGAAGGTTTGCCATTGGTTCTGCTCGAAGCAATGGCAGTCGGAGTGCCAGTTGTCGCGACCGATGCTCCTGGGATTCGAGAAATTGTAGACAAAAGCTTGGTTCGGCTGGTGCCAGTATCGGATGATCTCGCCCTGGCAAAAGAGACCCGAGTTCTTTTAGATCATTATGACCAGATGGGTGAAATGGAAACAAAAATAAGAGAATTTGTGGTAGATGGATATTCCGTTCAAAGAATGGCTGATGAGTATATGCGAATATATGAGAAGTTATTATCTTAATCAGCAGGTCACACGGTTATTTGGATGGAAAAATGAAAATATTTATCGCGGGTAATTACAATTGGGCATGTTACGCACCTTCGTTTTGCACAGCTTTGGAAAAATTAGGCCATGAGATCATTAAGTTTGCCATCAATCGTTATTTGAATAATTCTTTTGGCAGGTTAGAGCAGAGGCTTGGAACAGGGTTGCGAATCGCCAGGATGAATAACGATTTGAAAAATCAAGTCCGGCAGCAGAAGCCAGATATTTGCTTGATCTGGAGTGGGTTTTCAATATGGCCTTCCACTGTCTCTTTCCTAAGAAAGATCACCTGGGTAACTTCCTATACCAATGATGACCCTTTTGGAAGCAGAGGGAAAGCACTATTCTGGCGAAATTTCAAAAACGCTATCCGGTTTTATGACAGCCATCATGTATATCGCGATATCAATGTGGAAGAATATAAATTGCACGGAGCAAAGAATATCGGCATTCTTCGTTCGTATTATGTGCCCTGGCTTCATTTCCCTGAAGATCAAGATGGTTGCAATCCACATAATCCTTGGGTGTCTTTTATTGGACACGGCGAACCATTCCGAATTGAGCTTATCGACTATTTGGGGAAAAATGGCATCCCTGTACGGGTATATGGACCGGGGAAAACCTGGCAGGCGATGCCGAGAAATAAGAATGTAACGCTTTTCCCAGCTACAGCGAGCGTCGAGCAGTACCGGCAGGTGATCCAACAATCAGGTTTGTGTATTGGCTTTCTCAGTAGGCTGAATCGAGACGATTACACTCGGCGTTACTTTGAAATCCCGGCATGCGGTGGCGTGCTGCTGGCAGAAAGAACGAATATGGGATTGAGTTTATATACCGAAGGAGCCGAGGCAGAGTTTTTTAACACCCCGGAAGAGCTCTTGGGTAAATGTGAAAAACTGCTTGCTGATCGTGTATACAGGGAACGTATTCGGACCGGAGGGATGAAACGTTGTTTTTCATCCGGTTATGATGTGACTTCTCGTGCTAAGAACTGGTTATTGGATATTGATCAATTCTTCGGATCATCATCCTGATGAAACTACCCTTAAACCTAACAATTATTCAAAAACTACCCACTCCATATAATGATATGTTTTTTTCCGCTCTTGACCAGTGTCCGGAGATTCACCTGACGGTTCATCATTTGTGGAGAGGATCCTGGCGCAGGCCATGGAAAACGGAACTGGGTACTGGTTATAAAAACCGGTACATGCAGGTGTTTCTTGGCGTTGACTGGCAGTTATTGTTTTCTGCTCTGACGCAAAAAAGAACCTTTTTTTTCGTAGTAGATTGGGGCCATGTATCTACTATCGCGATAATCGCCGCTCGAATTTTAAGGAAGTATCCGGTTGGATTATGGGCAGATACACCTCAAGAACATCTGGTTCGCCATCCGGTAAAAAAGATGTTGCGGAAGGTTCTTCTACGGTGGATGCTTTCAAAAATCGATGCGGTTTTTGGGACAGGGAAACCTGCTTTGCAAATTTTGCAATCAATGGGTGCTCGGCCTGATCGACTGGTCGATTTGCCAATCTTTGTTGACTTGGACACGCCCCTGAAAGTAACAGAAGAAGCTTCAAAAAGGTGGAAAGCGAAAGAGTACCGCAGGTTAGTATCTTGTGAGAATGATGGTATCGTTTTTTCAATGTTTGGTACGCTGATTATGGAGAAAAAAGGGCAAGATATTGCGATCCGGGCATTTGCCAGGTGCAGGGCCGTCGGTAAGAAGATAGGGTTGCTGATCGCCGGGGAAGGCCCAGATAGAGAAGAACTGGAAAAGATGGTAAAAGATATGGGTTTGGAAGACTGTGTGGCCTTCTTGGGTTGGAAAGAGCCTGGCGATGTTCATGCTCTTTATGTTGCCACAGATGTGGTTGTACATCCTGCTCGATATGACCCATTCCCATTAGTGGTTTTGGAGGGCATGTCTTTTGCAAAAACGGTATTGGGATCCAATACCTGTGGCAGTGTGCAGGAAAGAATCATTGATCAATATAACGGTCTGGTCTTTGAATCGGGAAATGTTGATCAACTGGCCGATAAAATGATCGCGCTGGTGCAGAATCCTAAATTGTTGAGGAAATTGGGGGACAACGCTAGACGAACTGCTGAAAAATATCCGGTAAGTGTTGGTGTGCAGACGATATTGTCGGCAGCATCGAAACTTATACCCGACGATGAATAGACAAAGGGGTTCAATAAAAGTTCTTCAAATTGTGCCCCATTACCTGCCATCACACTCGTTTGGTGGGGTGATGCAGACGGCCCATGCGTTGGCGAAGGTTTTGCTGTGCTGGGGGTTGCAAGTCAGTGTTTGTACCACCAGCATGGATACACATGTTGCAGATTTGACTGTTCCGCTGAACCACCCGGTGGATGTTGACGGCATTCCGGTGATTTATAGCCAGGTAGTGAAACAGAGATGGCTGCGGCGGTGGGGTGTTTCCCTTTCGCTCCCAGCAAATATCTGGCGTGCTTTATCCAGCAGCGATGTGGCAGTCTTGCATTTTCACTATCAATTTGCTACCTGGCTGGCGGCGCTATTATGCCGTCTTCGAAGGAAACCGTATATTATTTTTACTCATGGGAGCTTGAACGCACGCGCCATTCAGGCCAGTGGGGCAAAAAAGAAGCGGTTGTATTTATCCCTTCTCGAGAAGGAGAATTTTCGCGGCGCCGCTTTTATAGCCTACCAATCCGAAGAGGAGATGGAAAATTCTCTTCTGCTAAATCCTCGCTCGGTCGTGATCCCAAACGGCCTCGATCCGGCAAGTTTATCCTCACCAGTGCATTCAGGGCTGTTAGCTCAGCAATTTCCGGAATTGAAGGATAAATTTATCTATCTGTTTTTAGGCCGGATTGATCCTAACAAGGGGTTGGATATTCTCCTGCCTGCTTTTGCAAAAATTCATGCTGCGCATCCACAAACTCATTTGCTCCTTGCCGGCCCGGACGAGCGCGGATATCAAAGCCAGGTGGAAAATCTGGCGCAGCAACTCGGTATTAGCACGGCTGTTACTTTTACCGGTTTTTTGGGCGGTGATTTACGGGCGGCGGCCCTGCATCAATCGAATTCATATGTTCTTCCCTCTCGTTATGAAGGGCTGAGTATGTCGATGCTCGAAGCGCTGTACTGCAAGCTTCCTGTAATTACAACGCCATATGTTGGATTATGGAAGCGGCTCGAGCAAGAACGCTGCGCGCTAATTTCACAGTTGGATGTAGATAGTTTAGCAAAACATATGGAATTCATCCTTCAGAATCCCGAAGAGGCGCGCCAGATGGGGCTGCGTGGTAGAGATCTGGTTGAGCGAGAACACAATTGGGATGTGATAGCAACACGGCTGTTGAGTTATATTTCGGGCGCTTTAACAGATCAGGGCGTTCCGAACAAGGCGGTTTCTTGAGCTCACTCCCCAAATATAAACTTCAAAAGAGTCAACAGTTATTATGTGGCGCGCTCGTTTCCAACGATGATATTGCTATACTTGCGGCTAAAGCGCTATTAGAGGATTTTGGAGATGAGAAATCGTTCCGTCTCGCAAAGGTTAACCAGGTTGAAACCATTCTGGCGCACCGAATCCTGATTGCGAAAGGTGAGGAATCCCCCCAAAAATATTGGCGGCTTTCCCACGATGAGAACCATCAGCGACTTTTGTCATATTTAGCAGAGCTTGATAGAATTGCGAACCTGTTCCAGTCGGTAAGCATCCCGCTGGTCGCACTTAAAAACGGCGGCATCGCACGTGGCATCTATCCATGCCCAGGCTGCTGCCCGATGGGCGATTTGGATACGTTGATCGAGCGAAGGCATTTCCGCCAGGCACATGAAATCTTGTTGCAAAACGGTTTTACGTTCAAATTCCGTTCCTCACTCGAGGAAGAGAGCCTGGAACATGCCGAGGCCTCGGGCGGAGCGGAATACTGGAAGATCCTCCCTAACGGCGAGAAGTTTTGGCTGGAACTGCAGTGGCGGCCCGTTGCCGGACGCTGGATCCGCCCGGACCAGGAACCGTCTGCTGAAGAATTGATGGCGCGTTCAATCACCATTCCCGGCACGGCAGTGCGGCTTTTGGCGCCAGAAGATAACCTGCTGCAGGTCTGCCTGCATACGGCCAAGCATTCTTACGTGCGTGCGCCGGGTTTTCGCCTGCACCTGGATGTGGACCGCATCGTTCATTACCAGAGCATTGACTGGGAGTTGTTCCTGCAACGTGTTTTGGCGCTGCAGGTAAAGACAGCGGTTTATTTCTCGCTGGCTATCCCGGCGGCTTTGTTTAGTACACCGATACCCGCGCATGTACTGGATGCGCTCCGCCCGCCGGTATGGAAAGAGAAATGGATCACCACCTGGCTGAATCGGGTTGGGCTGTTCAATCCCGATGAGAAAAAGTTCAGCCGGGTTGCCTATGTTCTTTTTACAACACTCCTTTATGATAATATTTCCGGCTTATTCCGAGCCATCCTCCCCGATAGGGCGTGGATGATAAATCGATATCAGGTTAAAAATCAGCTTCTTCTGCCTTATTTTTATGCTGTGCGCTGGTTCGATCTTGCGTTCCGGCGAAATAGAACTTGATTTGCCATTGGAGTTATTAATGGGAATCTCAAAAATGATTTGGGAAAGCGCCCGAAAAGTTAATCGAATCCCTGGTGCATATCGTTTGTATGTTTGGTTGATGAATATGCT
>CAYOHX010000078.1:0-22701 GCA_964403875.1 uncultured Anaerolinea sp.
AGATCCGTTCCGTGGCAGAGTAAGCTGACGCCCAATTGATACTTTCACTTATGGGGTCTGCTAAGCCAAAGAGTCTGGCGTTTTTGCCGCGAAGCATCACTTCGGTAACAACGCGGGATTATTCCCCTAGGTAAGTCCAGTTTCCGCACTCATCCTCCAGCATGACCTGGAAAGCGTTGGGTTGGATGTACATCGTCCCGCCGGCTTTACCGAAATGATTGTCAATAATGTCTCCGGTCCGGGTTGTGATCTCCCAGTAACAATCATCTCCGGTGGACAACGATCGCCACAGGCCGGGGGCGATATCCGTGCCAACCACATAGATTCCAGGGCGCTTGTCCATCATGAGAGGATCTTTGGTGGGAGTGGGCGTTTCAGTGATGGTAGGAGTGTATTCTGGGGTGGCTGTTCCTGTCGCCGTGACCACGATAACCTTTGGAGTCTGGGTGTTGACTGGCGTGTAGGTTTGTATGGGGGTGAAGGTCGGATAGAGCGTGAAGGTTGGGTTCGGCGTGAGGGTCGGGTACGCCGTTTGTGTTGGCCAAGCAGCGAGCGTTTGTTGGAGGTAAGGCGCGATTTGCTCGGGCTTGGGCGTGCAAGCAGCTAGAATCACTACACTGACGAGCATGGACAGTATTCTTTTCACTTTATTTTCCCCATTTTAGTTATTTGAAGCTTCTAAATTGTTTTGCAGGGTACAAACCTTTTATCACAAATTAAGTAACAACCAAATTTCTTACTGTTGAGCATGTACAAACAATGCGAGTTGATAAGAAAGCTTTGACAGGAGGATATTCGTCGTTTCTGTGGCCAAGAGCTGCTGTTCAGCGATACGATCGATTTCGCCTCCTCCATAGGCCGTATCTTGATGACTATTCAAGGCTATATCTATTTCTGATACTGTGCTGACCATCTGAGAATTTATTTCTTGGAGTTTTGCCAGGCGAGCTTGTTCGGCCTGGTTGGCCTGGATGCTATTGACAGCCAGTATCGCAAGCATCGTTGCGATGAGGGCAAGCAGTGCATAGAATGTTATTTTTCGAAAGGTTTCACTGTGTTTCTCCCCTGCTATTTTATTTTAACGAATGACTCTATGACATCAGGCCCAAATATGAAACTCAGGCCTAAGATAATTCCGAGTGTACATATTGGTATAGCGCTTCTTCCAGGGTTTTCTTTTTCTCGTTTCACATCGAGCATGTAAAAGATAAAATAGGCCAAGAACGAGCCTACGATGCAAACAAAACCTATAATTTGTGCTGTGGTGTTCACGTTGTCCATTGTGGTCACGCTATTAAATTAAGAAAGACTGCGTCCAGCCACACGCTCGATTACATCTTGAACCCTTCGTAGATCGACGGAGATGAAATCGTTTACTTCTTCTTGAGTGTAATAGGAGGTAGCATTGCCAGAACGGTTGATTAACAGGTAACGAACATTATCACAGGCCTCATGTAGGTTTCTATATTGACGCCAACAGGCTGGAAACGATGTTTTAACTAAAGATTCCCGATGAGAATGGAGTGCCACTCGGTCCGGACAACTTTTTTGGGAGTGTTGAAGTCCTGTCGACTCTAGCCCAGACTCTACATAATGAAGCGCTGCGTAGAAGGCTGCGGTGATAGCCCAATCCTTAAATCTTCCGCCTGTCGCTAATGCTTGAGCGCAGGCCTTATTGTGATTGGCCTGTGAGATGTAATCGATCAAATTTGCCATGCTTTACCCCCTGGTAAAGATTTGTGCTGCTGTTTCCGGTATATCCTTGTCCGGGTCGGCTCCCATCGCTATTGGCAGGTAACGAAAGCTGTCGTAGCGATTCGGGAATTGTGCGGAGATTTCCAGTTCGATGTCGAAGAACCGGAACATCAGTTCGCGATCATAGTGGCTATTGTTCAGGAATAGGAAGTAAGTCGTTCCTTGCTCACCTTTTTGAGCGAAGATGTGTTGGATTTCGGGGATTGCTTCAAATCTTTCGATGACCATTTCTGTTACCGCGCTGTTTGCTTGCGCCCAGGCAGCTACTTCCTCTGTCTCCTGTGAGAGCCACTCTTCAGGTATTTTTACCGCATCATTTACGATTATAGACCATAACCATTGAAGCTGGTCGCCGATTGTTAGCGAATCTGACCCGTGGAAACGATAACGGCCTGTTGGGCTGGACTCGATGGATGAGCGGAACTCGTCAATTGCAAGTCTAGTTGCAGGCAAATACCTTTCTCGAAAAGGCATGGTAGTCATATCTATAGAACGCGTGGCCATTACTCACATCCTAACTTGATGAATATATCAATCATATCCAAGACATGACCTAGCTGGTTTGTAAAAAGCGTGTCGAGATAGGTGAGATCATCAGCGGTTGGCTTTTCAATGTGGGCATTCACATGGAAAATAAAAGGCAATACTGGATTGTCGATCGTATCAATGATGAAATCATATAGCATCCGCTCCTGAGCGAGTTTAAAGCGGGGAACAAAACTAACGATTTCTCCTGAAAGAGCGGCGGTGATGCTGTCGATCTCCGTACTGAAGATTTGGCGAATAACTTTGGCTGAGCTTTTCTCGCATTGGACAGAAACATCGAAGTTCAAGCCCAGGGCGATGGGAGGTTTATTGATGATGGCGTTCGCTGTTCGGGTAGCGTCCCACAAGTTGAAAGGTGCATTGCCCGACTCTTGCTTGGTGATGCGGAAGCGGCGATCTCCAATCTGGACGATGATTTTCATATCCGGCCAGACGAAAAGGGAGACCTCCGGGAAGTCGTTGACGATGACCGGACCATCGAACAGCTTCTTGATCTGGCGCGGATCGATGTCATCCTGGGAAAAGGCGTCATAGACGAAGGTGATATTTTGGCTTTGGACGTTCATTTCAGGCATTGGTATGTTCCCCTCTGTCATTCTCTATTCCTCATCGCCCTACAGATTACTCAAAATTACCTCTTGATAAATAGACAAGTTTCCTGTAATGGGTGACGTGCAAGGATAGTTTATCTCAAATTCGATTATAGCAAAGGAGATTCTATAATGCCAGTAATTTTGGTTTACAAAATTTTGACTTGTGCGCTCAGACCCGCCCACTCTCTTCGCCACCAGCCCGCAATAGGGGCACCGCCGACACGAATCAAAAAAGCCCTCTTGTGAGAGCTTCTTGTAGTGTCGGGGCGGGCGGATTCCGCATCCCTCGATGGGAGAACCCGCCGACACGAATCAAAAAAGCCCTCTTGCGAGAGCTTCTTGTAGTGTCGGGGCGGGCGGATTTGAACCGCCGACCTCACGGACCCGAACCGTGCACTCTATCCGGACTGAGCCACGCCCCGATACGCAGCAATTGTACCAGCCTTTCCCCATTTGACAAGGTGTCGATTTCCCGGGTCATTGGGAGTTGGCGTGGTGAATCCCAGAGAACCGATTTTCCCGCCAACATCCGCGCGCTGTACCTTGATTCCGGCTGTATAATTATCTCTTCCATGAATGACATTGTGCTTTCCATCATCGACCGCGGGGGTTCATCTCAAGCCGCCCTGCGCACCGCTTTGGGCCAGTTCGAGGCCCAATCCAAGCTGCGGGTAACTTTGCGCGCCCAGCCCTGGGCCGAAGCCCGCCTGAACATCGGTCAACAGGGCCTCCCCGCCGAAAGCGCCGTCGATGTCGCCGAGATCGACACTGCCTGGATGAGTGACGTCATTGCTTCGGGCACGCTGCGCGCCTATTCAGCCCATGAAGAAGACCAGTGCCGGGGCAGCGACGATTATCTGCCCGCTCTGCTGACATCCACCCACCTGGCTGGCGAAACCGAAACCTGGGCCCTGCCCTGGCTGGCCGATACCATCCTGCTCTATTACCGCAAAGACCGCTTTGCCGCCGCTCGGATCAACCCCCAAATGGGCCTGCGCAATCTGGCCGAGCTTCAAACCACTGCCAAGAACCTCGGCAGCGCCGGAATTCACATCCCCATCGCCCTGCCCTGCCGGGCCTACCCCTCTAACCTCATCCGCGTCATCGCCAGTTGGATCTGGCGGGCGGGGGGCGATTTCATCCACCGCGATGGCAAGCATGTGCTCTTCGACCAGCCCGAGTTCATCCAGGGGGTCAAGGACTACTGCCACCTTTACCAGACTCTTTCCCCCGAAGGCCGCCAAACTCTGATGACCACCGGCATCCAGCAAGCGCTCCTCCAACAGGACGCCGCAATGGCGGTCGGTGGGCCGTGGATCACCCAGCCCGAGCCTGCCTTTTCTAATCCCGATCTTTCCCGCCACCTGGCCATTTCCCGCCTGCCCGGCATCCCCTTTGTGGGCGGCTCCACCCTGGTCATCCGTCGCGGCGTGCCCTTCGAACGCGAGGCGCTGGAACTGGTGCGCTTCCTGTGTACCTCGCCCTCCATCATCGCCTACGCCCGCGCCGCCGTCATTGCGCCCGCCCGTCTGCGGGGAATCAATTCCCCCGAACTGCTCAGTTCGCCCGCGCTGGCCGCGATGGTCGAATCGATCAAATGCGGTCGCACGCTGCCAGCCGTCCGCCAGTGGAATCAAATTGAAAGCCGCCTCGGCCAGGCCCTTTGCGGAATCTGCGTCCAAATGCTCAACGACCCCTACCGGTCCGCCGATCGCTGGATCGGGAATATCCTTTCGCAAACCACCCGCGAAATCAACGCGCTTTTCGCGGAGTAACTATTTTGGGGAGAAATCATGCCTATCTTTGATCCTGAATTCCTTGACCTGGCTACCCAATTGGACGCGCAGGCCTTTTGGGTCGAAAACGACGCTTGCCGGAAGTTTAACACCGACAAACCTCGCTGCGCGCTCTCGTTCTCGCCCGATGACCACTGGCTGTTTGAATTTCTCGAGGTCGAGTCGACGATGCGCTACTACCACGAGAAAGCTTACCGCGACGAACTGCACCGCCAGGCCAACGCCCTCACCGCTGAGTACGTGGGGCGAACCTTCTTCGATGAAGACACGTGGGAAAACAGCCCCAAACGCATCGAAAACCTCTTTGAGTGTGAGTTCTCCTACGTGGAAGGCAGCACCCCCTGGCTCACCCCGCCCACCAACGACCCCGATGAATTTAGCCGCATCCTCGACCGCGCCGAGCAGATTGACATCAAATCCTGGGCTCTGCCTGAAGCCTACTTGAGGGAATGGGAAACGCGCAAAGCCGCCGGAAAACCTCTGCCCCACCTTGGCACGGGTGGGCGCGGCCCCGCCACCATCATGACCTCTGTTTTGCACCCCGAGACGGTTTTTTTCTGGATCTACGATCACCCCGACCTGATGACCCGCTTCCGCGACCTGTTGGCAGTCAAAATGGTCGAGCTCAATCGCGTCCTGCGTGCCTTCAGCGGGTACGCCGTCCATGATTGGTGGATCACCGACGACAATTGCGCGCTGTTCAACCGCCGCCTCTATCGGCAGTTCTGCGCCCCGGTCTTACAGGCGGTTCTCGATGAATTCGCCCCGCTTGGCTCCCGCCGCTACCAGCACTCCGACAGCACGATGGGTCACCTGCTCGACGAACAGCGCGAGCTGGGGATCAATGCCGTCAACTACGGCCCCGAGGTCGATGCCGGCTTGATCCGCGCCAAAATGCCCGAAGCCTACATTCACGGGCAAATGCCCCCCTTCCTCCTGCGCAACGGCACGCCCGACGAAATTCGCGAGCGAATCGTCTCCGACTTCGAGAAAGGCGGAGCTTCCGGCGGAATGGAAATCACCACCGCCGGTTCACTGGCGGCGGGCACGGGCCTGGGGCGCATGCGCTGGATGATGTGGGTGGTGCAAGAGCACTGCCGTTACGACCGCGCCGTGTAGTCTCCCTCTACAAGCCACTTATACGTAGTCAGCTCGCGCAGGCCCATCGGTCCGCGAGCATGCACCCGTTGGGTGGAAATCGCCACCTCGGCCCCCAGCCCAAGCTGCGATCCATCCGTAAAGCGCGTGCTGGCGTTTACATACACCGCCGCCGAATCGACCACCGCCTGGAAGCGCTCGCCGTTGGCTTGATCTTCGGTCAGAATCCCGTCCGAATGCCCCGTGCTGTGCGCCGCGATATGCTCGACCGCCTCGTCCAGTCCGCTCACCACCCCAATGCCCAGCACCAGGCTCAGCCACTCGGTATCGAAGTCCTGCGGCCCGGCCGGCTGGGTTACCTCGGCGAAACGCCCATCCAGAATCCGCATCGTCGCGGGATCGCCGCGGAAGGTCACCCCTACCCCTGCCAGCCGCTCGACCAACGCCGGGATGAAGCGTTTCGCCACCGCCTCGTGCACCAGAACCGTGTCCAGCGCATTGCACACCGTGGGTCGTTGGATCTTAGCATTCTCGATCACCGGCAAACTAGCCTCCAGGTTGGCCGACTCATCCACAAACAGGTGGCAAATGCCGATGCCGCCCGTGATCACCGGAATTCGGCTGTTCTTGCGACAAAACTCGTGCAGCCCCGCTCCACCGCGCGGAATGATCAGATCAACGTAGCTGTCCAATTGCAGCAGCCCCAGCACATGCACCCGGTCGGGATCGTCGATCCACTGGATGGCATCCTGCGGCAGCCCGGCGGCTTCCAAGCCCGACCGGATGGCTGCCACCAATGCCCGGTTAGAGCGCATGGTTTCGCTCCCCCCGCGCAAAATGGCGCAGTTCCCCGAGCGCAAGGCCAACCCGGCCACGTCCGCGGTCACGTTGGGTCGCGCTTCGTAAATTACGCCCAAAACGCCCAGCGGCACGCGCGACTTGCGTACTCGCAAGCCGTTAGGCAGCACGGTTTGTTCCATCACCTCCCCCACCGGGTCGGGCAATTCGGCCACCGAACGCAAATCCGCCACAATGCCAGCGATGCGCGCCTCGGTCAGCAGCAGCCGGTCCACCATTGCCGGGCTCAGCCCTCTGGCTTTCGCATCCGTCACGTCCATGGCGTTCTCGCCCAAAATTCGTTCCTTGTCCCGTTCGATCTCCTCAGCGATGAGGCTCAGGGCTTTCTGGCGCGCCTCGCCGCTGGTTTGAGCCATTTTCCGGGCTGCCTGCCTGGCTTGTTGTCCGATCTGCTCCAGATTCATCCGTGCTCCTTCTCGTCCCACAGTTGCTTCCACATGGGGGGCGGGATCAGCATCTTCCCTTTCCCCAAACTGAGGTTACATTAATATCATGTGATTACGATGAATAACTTCGTCACCGAAGGTGTAGCCCAAAATAGACTCGATCTCGCTCGACTGCCTGCCCCGAAAACAGATCAAGTCGCGGGCGGCGTAATTGCTCAGGCCCAAGGCCAGCACCTTGCCATCCGCCCCCACCACGCGCACCGTATCACCGCGTTCGAAGTCCCCGCTCACCCCGCTCACCCCCACCGGCAGCAGACTGCCACCGCGCAGCAGCGCTTTTTGCGCGCCGCCGTCCACGCTCAACACACCTTCCGATCGGTCGCCTGCCAACAGGAAGCGCTTGCGCCCTTCCAGCTTGTTGGCGATTGGGGTAAAGCGCGTGCCAATCGACTCGCCTCCAGCGATGCGCGCCAGCACTTCTGGCTCGCTGCCACGCGCAATATAGACGGTCGTGCCCGTCCGGCGGGCAATGTCCGCCGCGTGCAGCTTGGTCACCATGCCGCCCGTGCCCAACCCGGTCACGCTACCGCCCGCCGCTTCCCACATCCACCCTGGAATTTCGCCCTGCACCTCGCGGATCAATTCCGCGGCGGGGTCCTGCCGCGGGTCGCTGGTATATAAACCTTCCTGGTCTGTCAACAGCACCAAAATGTCGGCCTCGATCATGCTGGCCACCTGCGCCGAGAGGTTGTCGTTATCGCCAAAGCGGATTTCATCGGTGGCCACGGTGTCATTCTCATTGACTACCGGGATGATCTTTTGCATCAACAGCGCATCAAAAGTGCTGCGCGCATTCAAGTACCGCCGCCGGTCGGTCAGGTCGGCGCGGGTCAACAACACCTGCGCAGCGGGCTGGCCGTAAATAGCGAAATATTGTTCGTACATAGCCATTAAGCGCGGCTGTCCTACCGCCGAAAGCATCTGCTTTTTAGGGATGAAGCGCGGCAGTTCCGGGAAGCCCAAAGCCTCTCTTCCGGCGGCCATTGCCCCGGAAGAAACCAACACCACCGCCCAGCCCAGCGACCGCGCCTGGGTCACCTGCCGCACCAAATCCACAATCACCGGCTGGGCCAGTTTGCGCGACCCACCGGTGAGCGTGCTGGTGCCCACCTTGACCACCAAACGTTTTTGAGCCGCCATCCGCCTACCGCCTGGCTCGCTGCAAAATCACATCCAGCAGAGCCTGCGCCGCAACTTCTGGGCCCTTGTGTTCCATGCCGCTCACGCCCAACTGCGTGCGCAACTCGCCCACCAGGATGCCCTGATCGAAGAAAGCCTGGAAGAAACGCTTCGCCGCGGCTTCCTGCTCGGGCACATATTCCGGCGGGCCAAAAATGTTGGCAAAGTAGGAGTTCACCAGGCCAGTTGTGGTGGTAGTTCCCTTGCTCATCACCGCGCCGGCGCGGAACACATCCAGCGCTTCATCGGCGCTCGTGAACGAACGGATGACCGGATGGCCTTCATCCACCACGTCGTAGTTATTGGCATACAGAACGAAATCCACCGGGTAACCGCGCACCACCTCGGCGTATTTGGTCACAGGCAGCACCACCCTCGCGTTGACCTGGTCCGGGTTCATGATGATGGTGCGGTCGATCTGCCCAAAGGCATAGCCCGATTGCAAATCGTCCAGGCGCACAAAGGCGCCCATCTCGGTGCCATATCCGATCACCCGACCTTGCTCATCAATATCCAACGAGCCCATATCGTCGGCGATGATCACCAAATCTTCCACCTCGTCGCGAATCATCTGACGCATGGCCTCCAGCGTTTCCGATTTTCCCGCGCCGCTGTCGCCAATCACCAGGAAGGTTGCGGCCCCCTTATTGCGCAGCACCAGATGGAACATGGCTCCATGATAAGGGAAGCGACCGCGCTTGAGCATGATAATGTTGTGCAAAGTCAAAATCATCTTCTTCAAATAACCAAAATAGGCGTACTCATCCCGGTAAGGAACGGTCGCCACCATCAGGTTATTTTCCGTGTCATCGTAGAAAATCGTTTCGTTCACACCTTTCTCATGCGGCCCAGCCGGGGGCACGCCGTACATATAAACAGCGTCCGGCTGACGATCTAGCTCCGAGCCATCGGCTAATTCAAACAGGTTGGATAACGAGAAACCCAATTCGAAGTACTGAACCGAGAAATACACGAGAATCAACAGTTCACCCACCTTGGCCGGGTAGCACATCCATTCTTTGGGATCGATCTGCACGCCCTCCAACGGGTTGTAATCTACCTTCTTGAACACGCCGCTGCGTTTATTCATCGGTGTCTCAAAAATCATGGGTGGGTAGATCAACACCTGGGTGGTCACCGAAACATTGTTCAGCTTGCGGTACACCGTATTGGGATAAGGAATCGGCAGCGGGCGGGCAATGGCCGCGATCTCCGCCCCCGCGCTCACCTGGCGATAGATGTTCGGGTGGGCTCCGGTGATGTTCTCTTGCAAATCACGATAGGTGCTGCGCACCACGTGCATCAACGTCTCCACCGTGTCGTTAAAGGTGCGGTAAGGGCGCTGGTCAAAGCGATCGCCGATGGATTCGCACACCACCAAGCGGTGCAACGAGCGCCAGTAGTTATAAAACTGCTCGACAAAATCGTTCAACAAAGCCTTATCTTCAAAGAACACAGCGCTTTCCGCCGACACCTTGCGCACCACGTCAGCGGGCAACTTGACCAACAGCTTCAGGGTGTCAATCATCAGGTCGATGTCGGCTTCGCTCACGTGCTGCTTGTTGGCCCCAAACACGCGCAGCAGCTTGGAGCGCGAAGTCATCAATGACTCAATATAGCGCTTAAAAACATCGTGGAAAATGCGCGTCGAAAGCAGTTCTTCCGGCGTGTCGCAAATGGTATTGCGAATGCGTAAAATAACTTTTCCATCGAACAATTTATAAGTAGGCATGTCTCTTCCTCCATAGATCTATCCAACCGGCTTACGGCGCCAGCGTCCAGGCAGCCGGTCAGGGCTCAACATTACGATGAAACCACCGGAGACGTTTCCGTCATCGCCTCCAACATTTGGGTTGTCAGTGATTTCGGGCGTTCGATCGGTTTGCCCAGGGCCCTCGACCACACGGCATGCGCCGTGAAACCCAAAATACGGCTGATTCCAAACAAAACGGTATAAAAATCGAACTGCCGCACGCCGTAGTGATGTTGCAGCGCCCCGTTGATGGCGTCCACATTCGGCCAGGGATTCTTCACCTTGCCGGTCTTCATCAGAATGCCCGGCAGCACTTCATAGACTCGCTTGACCAATTGGAAGACCGTGTCTTCCGGCAAATGACGCTCCCCAAATTCCATCTGCACCGTGAAGCGCGGATCGGTTGTGCGCAGCACGGCGTGACCATAACCGGGAATCACCTTGCCCGCGTCCAGTTCGTTGCGCAGATACTCGCGCAAGTCATCCGGTTCAGGTACGCCCTCGAAATAATTCAACACACCCAACAACCAGCGCAGGCATTCCTGGTTAGCCAACCCGTGCAGCGGCCCAGCCAACCCGTTCAGGCCCGCCGATGAGGCGTAATAGATATCCGAAAGCGCCGAAGCAACCAGGTGGGAGGCGTGCGCACTCACATTGCCGCCCTCGTGATCTGAGTGAATCACGAAGAACAGCCGGCACAAGTCCCGATACTCGGGATTATCGCCTTTGCCGATCATGTTGGCAAAATTGGCCGACCAATCGTAATCCGGCTCTGAGTCGGTCATCTTGCCATCGCGATACTTGCGGTTGTAAATATACGCAGCAATATGCGGAACCTTGGCCGTCAGGCGGATGCTGTCATCCAGATAATGTTTCCAGTAATCCGCTTTCAGGATCCCTTCCGAATACTCGCGAGCAAACTGCGAGGTCGATTGCAGCGCCAGAACAGCCCCCGAGAACATCGCCATAGGGTGCGTATCCAGCGGATAGGCACGGATGACTTCATACACATAGTCCGGCACCTTGCTGTAATGCCGCCATTCTTCTTCTACCTGGTAGGCTTCTTCATCAGTCGGCAGGCTATTAGCCATTAACAGATAAAACAGCCCGCCCGCGATCGGAAACTCTGTGTTTCTTCGCCGAGGAAGAAGCTGGATCAACTCCGGAATGGTATATCCGCGCAGCCGGATACCTTCCATCGGGTCGACATACGAAATATCGCTCACCTGGATGGGCACGCCGCGAATCCCGCCGAAGATTTGGTCAACGGTCACGTCAGCAATCTTGAAGCTGCCGTGGTCTTTCTTCAATCGCGCCACCCGCTCACGCCATTCTGGAAGTTGTTCTTCGATCCGATCGCGAATATGCATACTAAGCTCCTTCCCCGCCCCGGTAACCCATTCCCTTAGAGATCAAACGCGCCACGCGCCGCGCCTGCTCAATGTACCCGCTCAAGGCCTCGCCTTGAAAGCGCTGCGTCGGGCCAGAAATGGTCAACGCCGCCAACACATCCCCATTCCGATCAAAAATCGGCGCGGCCACCCCAGAGGCATCCAAAATCCATTCCCCAAAGCTCACGGCGTAGCCCAACCGCCGAATCGTCGCCAGTTCTTCGCGCATCCGATCTGGATCGACGATGGTGCGCTCGGTGAGTGCCTCCAACGGAGAACGGGTTAAAATGGCTTCGCGGGCCGCTTCGGGCAGGTAAGCCAGCATGACCTTGCCTGCCGACCCAGCATGCAGAGGCAACCGCCGCCCCACCCTTGGGGCCACAAAACGAATGTTCTGCGTGCTTTCCAACCGCTCAATACACACCCGGTCAGCGCCTTCTAAAATATACAGGCTGATCGTCTCATGGGTAGCCTGGTGCAGCTCGTCCAGGTACGGGTAAGCCACGATCCGGATGTCGCAGGTGCTCAGGTACGTTCCCGCCCAGGTTAACACCCTCGGTCCAATCGAATAGCCCCGCGTCATGGGATTCTGACTCAAAACCCCCAAATCTTTCATCGCCAACATCAGCCGCCCGGCCACACTGCTGGGCAGATCCACCAACCGCGCCACCTCGCGCACGCCCAGCTCGGGGCGCTCCTGTGAAAAACATTCCAGGATGCTGACCATGCGATTGAGTGTTTGGGCTTTTTCGGTGAATTCTGCCATTCAGATTGTCCCTATAGCCGGGACGGCGTCCCGTTAAACATAGACAAATTATAGGGTCGTGAATTAAGGATTTCAAGCACCCATATGGGTGATAATTTTGGCTGCCCAGAGCGTAAAGAAAGAACCTGCATCACACCAGATCCTTTCCGTCTCTGCTAAACCAGTTACCGGTCCAGAATTTGGGAAAAGAACTGCCGGGTGCGCTCGTGACGCGGATGGTCAAAAATCTGGTCCGGTGAGCCATGTTCCAGAATTCGCCCATCATCCATGAAGATCACCTCGTCCGCTGCGGCCCGGGCAAAGCCCATCTCATGAGTCACCACCACCATCGTGATGCCCTCGCGGGCCAATTTCAACATCACGTCCAGCACTTCTTTGATCATTTCCGGGTCCAAAGCGCTGGTCGGCTCGTCAAACAACATGATCTTGGGGTTCATGGCCAGCGCCCGGGCAATGGCCACGCGCTGCTGCTGCCCACCCGAGAGCTGCCCCGGAAACACTTTTGCCTTGTCCAGAATGCCCACACGATCCAACTGCTGCAAGGCAACCTTCTCGGCTTCGGCCCCACTGCGCTTGCGCACGATGCGCTGCGCCAGGGTGATGTTTTCCAGAACCGTCAAATGGGGGTACAGGTTGAAGTGCTGGAACACCATGCCCACCTCGGCCCGAATGGCGTTGATCAGTTTGTCGTCCCGCGTCAGGCGCTGACCGTCGATCCACACTTCCCCGGTGGTCTCCACTTCCATGTGATTCATGCAACGCAGCAGGGTCGACTTTCCCGAGCCGCTGGGCCCAATGATCACCACCACCTTCCCACGCTGGATGCTCAGACTAACGTTATCCAGCGCGCGAACTTCACCGAAATACTTACTCACCCCGCGGACGACAATAATTTCATCGGCCCCAGGATTCATTGCTGATACCTTTTTTCCAGAACTTTCACCAACAATGAAAGCAGCACCGTCATGGTCAAATACATGGCCGCCAGGGTGGTGTAAGCCTCGGGAAAACGGAAGGTCTGCCCCGCATAAAGCCGCGCCACCTGGGTAATATCCCGCACCGCCAGCACCGACACCAACGAGGAATCCTTGAGCATCGAGATGAAATCATTACCCAACGCCGGGAGCACGTTGCGGATGGCTTGCGGCAAGATGATATAGCGCATGGCCTGCGCATAACTCATCCCTTGAGAGCGAGCCGCTTCCATTTGCCCTTTGCCAATCGATTGGATCCCCGCCCGGAAAACCTCGGCGGTGAAAGCGCCATAGGTGAAGGACAGCGCCACAATGGCGCGCAGGTTCATCGGAATCTCGTTGTTTTGCAAATTGCCAATGCCGGTGCGTTGAATCAGGCTGGTCAAGGCCGGAACGCCCACCAATGCGATGAAGAAGATCAACACCAGCATGGGGATGCCACGCACAACTTCCACATAAAATGTAGCAATGTTACGCACCACCACACTGCGTGAAATGCGCCCCAACCCCGCCAGCAGACCCAGCACCAACGCGCAGCCAAACGCCGCCAGGGTGGTCAGCACCGTCACGCTCAGGCCTGCTACAATGAACTGGAAAGCCTCATAGAAATTCGGCTGGGTAAACACCAACGTGCCGGCCAACACTGCCAGCACCAAAATCGCCAGGAACCAGTATGGGAAGTTTTCCATTCTCTCCCGCAGCAGCTCACGGCGTACCATCAAATTAGGAACCGTAGAACGGGCATAAGACTCTTTAACAGTCATCATTCCTCCAGGTAACAGCCCTCGGATGAGTGCCTTCTCTGCGGCCAAATTTGTGCCCAGGCCGCAGAGAAGGGAAAATCCGTGCTTCCAACAGGGTCAGCGTACGGCCCTGACGTCACTCGATATCGTCGTAGGTGATTTTGAAGTCCGGGCCAAAGTATTTCTCATTCAACTTCGCCAGCGTGCCGTCTTCTCTCATCGCGTCCAAAGCCCGGTCGACCGGCCCAATCAGTTCACTGGCTGTCGGGAACACGAAACCCAACTCATCGCTGGAAATCGACGGTCCAATCAGCTCCAACTTGTCGGCATTTTCGCCCATGTAGCCCATGCCCACAACCTCATCGATGATGACCGCGTCCACGTCGCCTGAAATCAACGCCTGCACGGCGAAGGGGAACTGCTCGAAGGCTTTGATCCGGTCTTCCGCCAGGTATCCCGTGGCGGTCTCATAATTGGTGGTGTTGGCTTGCGTGCCCATCACCAGGGTTGCGTCAGCCGCAAAGGCTTCGATGCTGTCAAAGCGGTTCTCGCCCAGGCGCACCAGCAAACGCTGATTGATCTGGATATAGCCTTGTGAGAAATCCACAATCTCTTTGCGTTCGTCGGTGATGGTGATCCCATCACCCGCCACGTCAAACTGTCCGTCAGCCACCGCTTGAATCATGCCTTCCCAGGCGGCTTCCTGGAAAACAGGCGTGCAGTGCAGACGCGTGCAGATTTCATTCCATGCGTCATAATCCCAACCGCCGGGCTGACCGCTCTTTACCTCAATGTAGTTAAAGGGCAAATAAGCATTTTCCACCGCGATGGTCACCTCGCGGCATTCCAGGTCGACAATGGCTGTCTCGGCGCTGCCCAGGCAGCCTTCGGCTTGATTACCCGCTGCCTTTGGAGCGCAGGCGGCAAGAACCAAAACGGCGGCAAACAAACAGGCTAAAAAGGCGAACTTCTTCATGATCTTCTCCAAAAATGTGGTCAGGCTCAAATAATGAAAAACTTCAAGGGCAACAGCCCTCATCCGTGCGCGGGGCACAACGACACATGGTTGGTATGAAAAGGGTCGTCGTGCCGGAGCAAAATCAATCTGCTCTGCGCTCGCCCAACCCCTTTCGGGAAATCAAAACCTTCTTAGCACACCTCCGCTGAATCGCCGCCTTAAACCGGCTGGATTAACAAAAAAAGGTCTTCCTTGTGGAAGACCCTTTCCGCTTGCCTGGTTTTGGAACAACCTCTCCTTAACCGAAACGAACCGAACCTCCACAATAGAGTCGGGAAATCGGGCCTCGCTTCAATCCAAGATTGGTTTTCATATCCATGTGCCGGTTTATATCACTCGCCGGAGTCGATGTCAAGGAATTCGCAAAAGATTCGCAAAAAAGTACCCAAACGGGTTAAAATAGCATAATGACATCAATAATCCCCGAATTACCTCCCCAGGCTGCGGCCATCACCGTTTCCAACGGCCAACTCAACGTGCCCGAAGTGCCCATCATTCCTTTCATAGAAGGGGATGGCTCTGGGCCAGACATCTGGCGAGCTGCCCGTCGCGTGCTGGACGCAGCCGTCCAACAAGCCTACGGCAGCCAGCGCCGCCTGGCCTGGATGGAAGTCTTTGCCGGGGAAAAGGCCTTCAACCGCTTCAACACCTGGCTCCCCGAGGAGACATTGCGTGCCTTTTTGGAGTACAAGGTAGGCATCAAAGGCCCCCTCACCACCCCGGTCGGCGGCGGGATCCGCTCGCTGAACGTGGCCCTGCGCAAGAACCTGGACCTGTATGTGTGCATGCGCCCGGTGCGCTGGTTCTCCGGTGTCTCCACCCCTTCGCGCCGCCCCGAACACGTCAACATGGTCATCTTCCGCGAAAACACGGAAGATATTTACACTGGCATTGAATTTGCCGCCGGATCACCTGAAAACGAACGGTTTTTGGCCCTGCTCAAGGAGCATTTTCCCCAGGAGTATGCTAAAATCCGTTTTCCGCAAGATTCGGGGATCGGCATCAAGCCGGTCTCGGGTCAAGGTTCGCGCCGTCTGGTTCGCGCCGCCATCCATTGGGCGCTCCAAAACCGCCGCCGCCGGGTCACGCTGGTTCACAAAGGCAACATCATGAAATATACCGAAGGGGCCTTCCGCAACTGGGGGTACGAGCTGGCTGAGGAAGAATTTGGCGGACAGGTCTATACCTGGCGGCAGTGGGAACGCACCCGCGCCGAGCGCGGCGAGCCCATCGCTAACGAAGAGATGGAGCAGGCCGTGCAAGCCGGCTGCCTGTTGGTCAACGACATCATCACCGACGCAGCCTTTGACCAGATCCAGCAGCGCCCCGCCGACTTCGACGTTTTGGCTACCACCAATCTCAACGGTGACTACCTTTCGGATGCCATCGCCTCGCAAATTGGCGGCATCGGCATTGCCCCCGGGGCCAACATCAACTTCGAGACCGGCATTGCCGTTTTCGAGGCCACGCACGGCACGGCTCCACGCCTGGCCGGTCAAGACAAAGCCAACCCCGCCTCCGTCATTCTCTCCGGCGAAATGCTCCTCCGCTACCTGGGCTGGCACTCCGCCGCCGATTTGATCGTTCGCGCCCTCGAAACCGTCACCGCCACAAAGCTGTTTACCATCGACCTGTACCTGATGTCTGAAAACGCTACCCTGGCCTCCACTTCGGAATTCGCCGACGCCATCATCCGCGCTATGCAATCCGAAGACCAGCCCGGGCAGGCCTTCAACTTAAGCTAGAATCGATCGAAAAAAGAAATTCTCGAATTACTCTCAATCTACCCTTAGGGAGGCTTCTACCATGACCGTCGATCTCTTCCAAACCCTCACCGAGCTGCGCACCTCTGCCGGTTCTTACCAGTTCTTCAGCCTGCCCAAACTGGCCGAGGCCGGGCACAATCTGGCCCGTCTGCCCTACTCGGTGCGCATTCTGCTGGAGAGCGCTCTGCGCAACTGCGACGGCAAGAAAATCTCCCGCCAGGCCGTCCTCGACCTGGCCAATTGGCAAGCCCAGGCCGCTCAGCGCAAGCCCATGCCCTTTGTCGCCGGGCGTGTGGTGCTGCAGGATTTCACCGGCGTGCCCGTGATGAACGACCTGGCCGGGATGCGCGAGGCCCTGCGCAAGCTGGGCGGCGACCCGCAAAGCATCAACCCAATCGTGCCCGTCGACCTGGTCATTGACCATTCCATCCAGGTCGATTACTTCGGCACGCCGGACGCCTTCCAGCGCAACGTAGAGGTAGAGTTCAGCCGCAACCGCGAGCGCTACGAATTTTTGCACTGGGCCCAGAAAGCCTTCCGCAACTTCCGTGTGGTGCCGCCTTCCTCCGGCATTGTCCACCAGGTCAACCTGGAATACCTCACCCGCCTGGTGCTCACCCAGGGCGATCTGGTCTTCCCCGAAACCCTCGTAGGCACCGACTCGCACACCACCATGATCAACGGCCTGGGCGTGGCGGGTTGGGGCGTGGGCGGCATCGAAGCCGTGGCCGCCATGCTTGGCGAGCCACTCGAGTTCGTCACCCCCGATGTCATCGGCATTCGCCTGACCGGCAAACTGCCCGAGGGTGTTACCCCCACCGACCTGACCCTCACCATCACCCAACTGCTGCGCAAGGTGGGCGTGGTGGATAAGTTCGTCGAGTTCTTCGGCCCCGGCCTCGATTCACTCACCCTGGCCGACCGGGCCATGGTCTCCAATATGACCCCCGAGACCGGCGCGACCATGCTCTACTTCCCCGTCGATGAGCAGACTCTGGACTACCTGCGCCTGACCGGTCGCTCCACCGAACTGGCCGAAGCCTACTTCAAGGCGCAAGACTTGTTCCGCACCACCGCCTCCCCCGACCCTGAGTTCACCCTCACCCTGGAGCTGGATTTATCCACCGTGGAGCCCTCCCTGGCTGGACCTAAACGGCCTCAGGATCGTCTCACGCTGAGCCAGGTGCAGGGCAATTTCAACGCCTCGCTCACCAAACCCCGCACCGAGCGCGGCTTTGGGTTGGCAGAAACCGATTTGCAGCGCAGCGGCCTATATCGCCAGAACGGTCATTCCGCCGAGCTGCGTCACGGCGCGGTGGTCATTGCCGCCATTACCTCCTGCACCAACACCTCCAACCCCTTCGTCATGCTCGGCGCGGGGCTGGTAGCCAAGAAAGCCCTCGAAAAAGGCCTGCGTGTCAACCCGTATGTCAAGACCAGCCTGGCCCCCGGCTCGCGCGTGGTCACCGCTTACCTGGAAAAAGCCGGCCTGCTCGAACCCCTATCCCGCCTCGGCTTTGACCTGGTCGGCTACGGCTGCACCACCTGCATCGGCAACTCCGGCCCGCTGCCTGAAGAAGTCGTTGAAGCCATCAACGCTGGCAGCCTGGTGGCCGCCTCGGTGCTTTCGGGTAATCGCAACTTCGAAGGCCGTGTGCACCCCAACGTGCAGGCCAACTTCCTCGCTTCGCCTCCTCTGGTGGTGGCCTACGCGCTGGCCGGAACCGTGGACATCGATTTGACCCGCGACCCGCTCGGCCACGACGCAGATGGCCAGCCCGTTTTCCTGCGCGACGTGTGGCCCACCTCCCAGGAGATCAACGAAACCATCCACCAAACCATTCAGCCAGAGTTATTCGCCGAGAACTATGCCGGAGTCTACTCCGCCAGCGCCGAATGGAACCAGATTTCCAGCGGCAACGACCCCCTCTACTCTTGGACGGACGCCTCCACCTACTTGCAGGAGCCGCCCTTCTTCGCCGGGCTCTCCCACCACATGCCCCCCGTGCAAGATATCCGCGGCGCTCGCGTCCTGGGTCTGTTTGGCGACTCCATCACCACCGATCACATCTCCCCCGCCGGGAGCATTTCGCCCAAAGGCGCCGCCGGTAAATACCTACTGGAGAAAGGCGTGCCCATCCACGAGTTCAACTCCTTTGGCTCGCGCCGCGGCAATGACCGTGTCATGACTCGCGGCACCTTCGGCAACCTCCGTCTGAAGAACCTGCTCCTGGGCGGCGAAGAAGGCAGCCTCACCCTGCACCTCCCCTCCGGCGAGAAGATGAGCATCTACGACGCCGCCAAGCGCTACCAATCCGAGGGCGTGCCCCTGCTGGTCATCGCCGGTAAGGAGTACGGCACCGGTTCCAGCCGCGATTGGGCTGCCAAGGGTGTCCAGCAGTTGGGCGTGCGCGCCATCCTGGCAGAATCCTTCGAGCGCATCCACCGCTCCAACCTGGCGGGTATGGGCGTGCTGCCTTTGCAGTTCAAATCCGGCGAAAACGCCGCCAGCCACGGCCTGACCGGTCACGAAACCTACACCCTCACCGGCCTGAGCGATATCCACGCCCCCGGCGGCGAGATCACCATCCAGGTCACCCGACCCGACGGCAGCCCTTACAGCTTCCAGGCCCTCATCCGCCTGGACACCACCAACGAAGTCGAATACTTCCACAAGCGTGGCATCCTCAACACCATCCTCCTCAACCTGGCCTGAGGCTCAATCTCTGGACTCTGTAACGGCGAGGCGAGATTTTGTTACCGAATCTCGCCTCGCCGTTCGGATTAATTCACAAACAGTGTTGAAGGCCGGCTTCCAGGCTGTGGAGGCTCCGCTCTGCCCCTTCTCCCTTCGAGGGAGAAGGTGGGGTTGAGGGTGGTATCTTCATTAACCAGCTCATCAAATAGCAACATGCCCAAGCATTGCAGGTTGGATTGAGGGCGGTTTGGACGATCGAATCGAACGGTTGGGTATAGAATTAGTAGTGTCAGGTCCTTCTTACAGTGACGCTTATTCGTGTCTAAACAATGCTTATTACCCCACTATGGGGAAAATTCTGCCAAATTTTTTCTTATTCAAAATGGTCTCAAGTGGCTTATTAAATAAGCCACTGAACCACCATCTACTTAACAATTTCTAACTCTATGAAATGACGATCTGGAGAACCAACTCCTCCCGCCTTTCTCTTGGGCAACCAAATTATGAAAAATCAATTCACTTTGGGTTTCTCGAAGCATTGGATTGTGCCGAGTCAATCCCCAGAAATCTTCTCAAAAACAATCTTGATAAGAAGATTCTTGGGTATTCTGATAGTTCTACAAACGCTACTTGCTTTAACAGGTTGCACATCGGATATGGGTGATCAAGCCACAGCCCCTCCCGAAAAAATTCCTCCCACAGCTACATTTACTCTTTCACCAAAAGCCACAGCCACAGTTACCCTTCCACCACCAGCCACCGCTACCGTAACGATCTCGCCAAAATACACCATAACCCCAACAACTCCGACCGTTTCACCAACAAGCACAAAAAGAACCAGCACCCCAACACCAATCGACGAAGCAGATATTCCTGAAATATTGGCAGTGGATTTTTACGAAATTCTGAACCAAGAATTACGTTATGACCTCAATTTACAAAGAGCTTGGTGGAATGAAGACGAAAGTGGCTTTTATGTGGTTTTCAGGGATTACACGATGGATGATGACAGAAAAGTTTATTGGATGTTTTATGATTTGACCACAAAGACGATTACTTCAACCTCTGCTCCATTCCCTAACCTGGATGATTCGGTCTGGGATAGATATCACCTACCAGTCCCCGGCTATTTTGCAGAATCAAGCGGCTATCAGTATGCAGATATCCTTGAGGGTGTATTACGAGGGCACATCTCAGAGGATGGCTCCCGAATTTTGTATACTAGCGTGGAAAAAACTGGAAAGTGGGACTATCACTCACAAGTTTGGATGCTGTTTACCCAAACTGGCGAGAAGCGCTTGATTCTTGAGTCTGATGGCGGTACTTTAGGGAAGGTTTTGTGGTTGGGCGCGGACAAGTTCATATTTGGATTTGGCCCCAATATCAATGATGATATTTATTACGCTGATCTCCAGAACGTTCCAGTGGTAACCCGAGTCTCAGAATTGATAAACACGACCAACTTCACTGTAATGGATTTCTCAGTATCCCCCGATCATTCGATACTGGCGGTTTCAGACTACTATATGGAATCCATTTCATTAATCGACCTGGACACTTGGGATACGGAGGTAATTTTCACACCGTCGGGAGCAATCATTGATTGGTCGCCTGATAGTTCTGCCTTGTATTTTGATTCACTGCCCTCGGATAAGGTGTGGTGGGACACTCCAGTCGTAGCACGAATGACGATAAAAGATAAACAGGTAGCCCTTTTTTGGGATGTCAGAGGGATTTATGAAAGTACCGGAAAATCTATCAGCGGAGACTTCGACATTTCTTCCGATGGTACTCAGTTCCTTGTTTGGACCGATGATGTTTACATAGTAACCGACGGCCCATGATGCATGACTTTCTACCCCCTGCTTTCAGGAAACTTCCACCGGCGATCAGACTCGGCTGATGATTTCAAAGAATCTAACCTCGCCGTCCTATGGATAAGCGATCCTTTCAGGAACAAACATTGATTAACCCCATATCGGGTTTATAATTGCACGAGGTCTGGGAATGAATCCTCCGACCTCGTTCTCTTAATCTGAAAGCAATCAATTCCGCCCGCACGCCGAACGCGGGCAAACCAAACCAAATCATAGGAGTCATGAAGATGAGCAATAAGAAAGTGCGAGTCGCGATCATTGGCGTGGGCAACTGCGCCTCTTCCCTGGTGCAGGGCGTCCAGTTCTACCGCGATGCCGCCGACACTGACCGGGTTCCCGGCTTGATGCACGTCAACCTGGGCGGCTATCACGTTCGCGACATCGAGTTTTCTGCCGCAATCGACATCGTAGACACCAAGGTCGGCAAAGACCTCTCCGAGGCCATTTTTGCCTACCCCAACAACACGATGAAGTTCACGGACGTCCCGAACCTGAACGTGCCCGTAGTGCGCGGCATGACCCATGACGGGCTGGGCAAGTACCTGTCCCAGATCGTCAAGAAAGCCCCCGGCCCCACCGCCGACATCGTCAAAATCCTCAAAGAGACCAAGACCGATGTCGTCGTCAGCTACCTGCCAGTTGGCTCCGAAATGGCCACCAAGTGGTACGTGGAGCAGGTGCTTGAGGCGGGCTGCGGCTTCGTCAACGCCATCCCCGTGTTCATTGCCAGCTCCGAATATTGGGGCGAGCGCTTCCGCGCCAAGGGTCTGCCCATCATCGGCGATGACATCAAATCCCAGGTCGGCGCCACCATCCTGCACCGCGTGCTCACCAGCCTGTTCGTCGATCGCGGCGTGCGCCTCGACCACACCTACCAGCTCAACTTCGGCGGCAACACCGACTTCCTCAACATGCTCGAGCGCGAGCGTCTCGAGTCCAAGAAGATCTCCAAGACCGGCGCCGTCACCAGCATGCTGCCTTACCAACTGCCCGCCGACGACGTCCACGTTGGCCCCAGCGACCACGTGCCGTGGCTGACCGACCGCAAGTGGTGCTACATCCGTATGGAAGGCACCACTTTCGGCGAGGTGCCCCTCAACCTGGAAGCCAAGCTCGAAGTGTGGGATTCCCCCAATTCCGCCGGTGTGATTATCGACGCGGTGCGCTGTGTCAAGCTGGCCCTCGACCGCGGCATCAGCGGCCCCCTCTATGCTCCCGCCTCCTATTTCATGAAGACCCCGCCCAAGCAGTTCAAGGACGACATCGCCCGCGAAATGACTGAAGCCTTCATCCGCGGCGACAAAGAGTAGGCACATCTCCATTTTCAAAAACAAGAAACCGGCGCGCTGCATGCGTCCGGTTTCTTGTTTTTTGGACTAGCCCTGCTTTCTTTGGTAGAATAACCCCATGTTTTACCGTTTTTCGGCAAGTATCTTCTTGGTGG
>CAYOHX010000079.1:0-22394 GCA_964403875.1 uncultured Anaerolinea sp.
CGGGGGGGGGGCAGGGGCGCCGAAAGCCTGGCTGGGCGGCGGGGGCGGCGGCGCGAAGTTCTGAGTGACCGGAGGCGGTGGGGTGAAGGACGGCTCGGGAGCCGGCGGGGCCTGGAAGACCGGTTCGGGCGTGGAAGCTTGGGGGATTTCGAACACGGGCTCGGCGGCCTTAGGAATCTCGAAAACTGGCTCGGGAGCGGCGGGTGGCTCGAATACGGGTTCGGCGGGAACGGGCTCCACGGGACCGGGAGAGTAGGGCTGTGCGCCGGATAGTTGGGTGGGGTTCTCTTCAGATGCGTTTGGTTGTTGCGGTTGGTCAGACATAGGAGCTCCTTATTAATTTATGATATGTAATCGATGGACGGTGGTGGGGCTTCCTGGCGATGTGTTCGCCGCCAGATGAGCCAGGCAATCACGGCGATGAGGACAATTGCGATCAAGGCCGGGACAACAACTGAAAGAATGGAGACCAGCGTCGAGGTGATATCTTCCGCCACGCTGACGACAATATTTCCCGCGCCACCGGTAGAGGCGGTGACGACCGGGCGGATCGCCAGGGATTTGACGGCATGGATGCCGCCCGCCACCAAAATGCCGGCGGCGATGGATAAAATCGGGCTGATTTCGGTGACGACATTGGCGCTGGCGGCAAAAAGGATCGCTCCAGCGGCGGGGCGAATGAAGGTCTGGATCGCATCGTTGACATGGTTAATGGCTGGTGAGCTGTCGGCAAGAAATTCGACCAAGGAAAGCACAGCCAGTAAACCAATGATCCACCAACTGGTCAGAGCGTCCCAAGGTTCGCTCAGCTTGATCAAGTTGGTGAAACGGCCCAACAGGGCCACGACCAGGAGCGGGATATATGCATTTAATCCAGCGCTGGCCGAGAGCCCAAAGGCAGACAAAATTCCTAACAAATCCATTCTTCCCTCTTTCCTAATTGATTAATGGTATTCCGGCCCAGGTCCCCATTAGCCAGTAACGTCCAGCGTCAATCAATGAAATTTGCAACATGGCTGTCAGGAATCCGGCGAGGGCCGGCAACCATAGATCCTTCAATCTATGATACCTGTTTTCTTGTTTCGTTACCAGTACCCAAAGAACCGTATATACGATCGTTAAGATGATTGGGATGGCCAGGCCGCTGAGCACAGCCAGCGGGTATAAAATGAGCGCATTATCGCTGAGTAAAGCGAGGTCGAGTAGGGCGGCCAGCCCAAGGAGAATACCGGTCTGTTTCCAGGTGGCTAATAAAGGCGTATCTTCGTAGGTGGTCCAGAAGGATTGGTGGACCACAGGGAGCAGGATAGAGGCGATGCCGAGGCCGACGCCCGTGCCAGTCAATAGCCGCAGCCAATTATGCGGCGTGTACACGTTGGGTAATCCGGGGATAAGCCGGACGAAAGAATTGAGGCCGTCTACGGCAAACGCGCCGAGAAAAACCATCAATAACGCCGCGATGCGAATGGGGGGTAAGCCTGCTTTACGGCCTAACGTGCTCAAATATGCCAGGCCGAGGAGCGCGCCCAAGAATGTGCCGGAGCAGCGAGCACATAATGGAAACGGCCGACCGCCTATGTCAAACGAACGGGCGGGGGCTTGATGACACACGGAGTAGCCGAATGCATCGGCTTTTCCCAATAAACCTGGAGGCGTCAAGATTAACCAGCTAATAAGAAGGGCAAGGACCGCTATTCCCAGGAAACCAATGATAAGAGCACGACGCATGGGCGAATTATATCCGACAAACGGGATCGTAGGTTGGTTGAGGGTATCCATCCATTTCTCTTATATGATATACGATGAAAAACGGAAAGGGTTGCATGAATTTGGAACGAGGAAATGGGTTCTTTCGTCTATATAAAACTAGCCCGGTTGACGATTTTCCGGGTTCAGCGTTATGATGGGTTCAATCACGCAAAGGAGTTGTTTCATGCGACGAATCGTCTTAATTGGGTTCATGTTATTACTCACGGCTTGCTCGCAAGCGACGCCACTGCCACCGACGGCCACGGCTACCCCACAAATGCCAACCCTGCCCCCCACGGCGACTCCAACGGCCACGGATACGCCCACACCGCTGCCAACCGAGACGCCCACCATAACACCGACTCCGGCTTATCCGCCTGAAGGGTTGGGGCCCAATGGCTTTCCCGCAGAGGTGAACCCCTTGACCGGTTTGAAAGTTGAGGACCTGACTGTCTTGGAGCGGAGGCCGATGATCATTAAGGTTGAGAATTTGCCGCGTGACCACCGACCACAGTATGGACTTTCGCTGGCTGACCTGGTTTACGAATACTATACCGAGTTGGGTGGGACGCGGTTCGCGGCGGTGTTCTACGGGCAAGATGCCAACCAGGTAGGACCGATCCGCTCTGCCCGCTTCTTTGATGATAACTTGATCCGAATGTATAAGAGCGTGTTTGTGTTTGGAAGCGCTTATGAAAAGGTGCGGTTCCGGCTGTTCAACAGCGATTACGCCAATCGACTGGTATTGGAAACCAATCAATCTTGCCCCGCGGTGTGTCGTTTTGAGCCAAGCACGCGGAATTACCTGATGGCCGACACCACCGCGATGGCGGCGTACTTGAATTTGCGCGGAGTAGATAATTCGCGGCAAAACCTGGACGGAATGTATTTCAAACTGGAGGCGCCTGAGGGCGGTCAATCTGCTGAACAGGTGTATGTGCGTTATTCGGGGGCGATTTATAATCGTTGGGATTATGACGCGGAGACCGGCACGTACCTACGCTATGCAGATACTAAGGATGACGTAAATCGCAACAATCCGGATTATGCGCTGCTCACAGACCAATTGACTGGAGAACCCATTGCCGTTGAGTCATTGCTCATGATCCTGGCTCCCCACCAGTATTTCGATCGCACAGACGATATGGAGGTCATCGATATTCTTCTGTCGCCGAACGCGGGAATGTATGTGGCCTCGGATGGCGCAACTTACCAGGCTGGAACTGGGCCGGCTTACCTGGCCCGCGACGGACAGATTTATGCGGTGCGCTGGTACAGGCCGACGGATGATTCGGTGCTGACAATCGTTGGGGCAGATGGCCAGCCGTTTGCGTTCAAGCCCGGGCAAACCTGGGTGGAAGTGATGGGCGCTTCATCGAAGGTGGAGCAGCAGGGTGACGTCTGGAACTTTACTCACTTGATGACGCCTTAAACATTCTACAGTTTTGCAAACTTAGAAGTTGCTAACTTGACAATGTGATTTGATTATGCAATACTAAGTCCAGAACGGTTAACCGTTTTGCTCCTTGCTATCCTAAGGACAAGGAGGTGGTGTTGAAAATGGCAAGTAGTAAGCGTACGGCTGCGACACCCCTCCTGATTGTCCTATAATCATACGGGTGTCGCAGCCAACCCAGAAGAGACCGCTTGAAATGGCGGTCTCTTCGCTTAACGATCGCTGGCGCCAACACCGATCGCCAAATTTCGGGGGTTGCGCTACTAACAACATTTCTTAAAATGCGGCTATAATAAGAGCGCTCCCAATCACCCATAACATTTTTCAGAGGAGATCCAAATGCCACCTCATGCGAATCCCTACGGTTACTACGATGAAGCCAACCGCGAGTATGTAATCACTCGCCCCGATACACCCACGCCCTGGATCAATTACCTGGGTGAGGGACGTTATGGCGGTATCATTTCAAACACCGCGGGCGGGTACTCGTTTGACCGCGATCCTCGTAATCGCCGGGTGACCCGGTATCGCTACAACGGTATTCCGGTTGATCAGCCGGGACGATACATTTACCTGCGAGACCAGGAGACGGGAGTCTATTGGAGCCCTACCTGGCAGCCGGTGACAGCACGGCAGCTCGATTTCTATGAGTGCCGGCATGGCGCGGCATATACCAAGATCACCAGCCAGTATATGGGAATCCGGGCCGAGGTGTTGTACTTTGTTCCGCCCACTCCGGCGAGTGATCCCGCTCCTTGCGAGTTGTGGGTTCTGAAGATCAAGAATGAGAGTGAACAAGAACGAACTTTGCGCTCGTTCAGCTATGTGGAATTTCTGTATCCGGATGCGCTGGTAGATATGACCAATCTGGATTGGGGCGCGCATATTTTATTCTCCAATTTCCAGGATGGCATCATTTACACGACCACCAAGTTCAATCCGGCGACCACTTTTATGGGCAGCAGCGCCCCGCTGGCGGGATTCGATAGCGACCGAGAAATTTTCTTGGGGCGGTATCGCGATTTAAGCAATCCGGAGGTGGTGGAATTGGGGCAGCCGCGGAATTCCGAGGCTCCGCGAGCCAACAATATCGGTTCTCTGTGTCATGAGTGGAAGTTGCAGCCAGGCGAAGAGCGTCAGGTTGTATTCATTTTGGGTGTAACCAATGACCGGGCAGCGGCCGCTCCTGTGGTTGCGCGATTCCAGAACCCGGCGGAGGTGCAGGCGGCATTTAAGGCGTTGGAAGATGACTGGGCGGCTTACCTGAGCCGTTTCACCGTTGAAACACCGGACCCTGCAATGAACGCGATGTTGAACTTCTGGAATCAGGTGCAGTGCCGGGCTACCTTGTACTGGTCTCGTTTCGTCTCGTATTACGAAACAGGCCTGGGGCGAGGGATGGGCACGCGCGATTCGGCGCAAGATACGCTGGGCACGGTTCATACGGTGCCGGACCGGGCGCGGAGCACATTGAGCATGTTGTGGAAGCTCCAGTTTCAAGATGGGCACACCTGGCACCAGGTGATGCCATTGACCGGTGAGGGTGGGGCTGGGCTGGCGAACGAATATCCAGAATGGCCGCAGTGGTTCAGTGACGATCACCTTTACTTGGTGATGGCCGTTTGCGCTTATCTGCGCGAAACGGGTGACTTTCATTACTTGGAAGAGGTCATCCCCTATGCGGACGGCGGCGAAGACAGCGTGTGGAATCATATGCTGCGCGCCGTGGACTTTACCTTGAATCATCGCGGGCCTCACGGGCTGCCCAGGGCGGGATTCTCCGACTGGGATGACACGATGAACCTGGATCATGGCAGCGGCAAGGCGGAGAGTGTCATGGTTGCGCAGCAGTTCTGTCGCGCCGTGCTGGATTTTGCTGACCTTTGTGACACTTTGGAAAAAGACGAGGAGGCAGTCCGCTTTAGGGCGTTGAAAGCCGAGATGACGAAGGTTATCAACGAATGCGCATGGAATGGAGACTGGTATGCGCGAGCCTTTGACGATGATGGATTGCCCGTAGGGGTGAAGGGTGAGACCTTCCATGAGATCAATATGAACACGCAAACCTGGGCCGTGATCGGCGAAGCCGCTCCGGCTGACCGGGCCGCGCAGGCTATGGAAAGCATGCACCAGCGATTGAACACACCTGAAGGAATTGCGTTGATGCACCCACCGTATAACGGTACCAACGAACGGGTACGGGGCACCAGCACATATCCGCCTGGTTCAAAAGAAAACGGTGGGATATTCTGCCATGCCAATACCTGGGCGATGGTTGCCGCGGCAATGATGGGGTGGAATAAACGGGCTTACCAATACTACCAGCAGGTTCTGCCATTGGTAAAAGAAAACTATGATCATTATCAGGTAGAGCCGTATGTCTACTGCCAAAATGTTTGCGGCCCGACGCATCCCTATTTTGGACGGGGGCGGAACGCCTGGTTGACCGGCACAGCCGCCTGGACATATGTTGCTGGGACGCAGTATATCCTGGGGATCCGGCCAACTTTTCAAGGGCTCATGGTGCAACCGGCGATCCCAGAAGATTGGAAAGGTTTTTCAGCGACGCGTGTGTTCCGCGATACTGTTTACCTGATCACCGTGGAGCGCGTGGGACCGGGCAACGAAGTCGAGATGACGGTCGATGGAAAGCCCGTAAAAGGTAATGTGGCTCCCTTCCCGGCGCGTGGTGGGAAAGACGTAGTCATTCACGTCAAGCTCAAATAAATCAAACGAAAGAAGAAGCGCCCCTCAGGATGTGAATTTCTCCTGGGGGGCGTCTCTATTTAAGGATCAGGCGTGAATGGCCTCAAAAGTAGTGTGAGGTAGAACGGCAGTGTCGTTCATCACCTGGATGAATACATCGACCAGTTCAGGGTCAAACTGAGAGCCTTTGAAACGGCGGAGCTCTTCAATCGCTTCGTTGTGGCTGAAAGGCATGCGGTAAACGCGGTTGTCGGTCATGGCATCATAAGCGTCGGCTATGGCCAAAATGCGAGCTCCAAGGGGAATTTGTTCACCCTCCAGACCATCCGGATAACCTGTGCCATCATATCGTTCGTGGTGACTCCGGACGATTGGCGCAACACGGGTGAGCTTATGGATGGGGGCAATGATATTGGCGCTGATTTCGGGGTGGCGGCGCATTATTGCCCATTCATCGGCATCCAACCGGCCTCTCTTCAGCATGATTGAGTCAGAAATCCCAATCTTTCCAATATCATGGAGAAGAGAAGCCCAGTTCATTTCCTCACGAGCCGTTTCGGAAAAACCCAACTCACGACAGATCATCTCAGTTAAAACTGCCAGGCGGCGGCTGTGGTTGAGGGTGTTCGTGTCGCGAGCGTCGGTGGCACGGGCCAAAGCCAGAACTGTCTCGAGGAAGTTCTCTTCAATCTCGTCGCTCATCTTGGCGCGTTGAATGGCATTTGCCGTTTGATCGGCAAGCGCTTTCATCAGGTGTAAGCGAGCAGCATGGACCGGTTCGCGGCTGATATCGCGCATTTCGCCCAGGACAAGCAGACCGATCGCTTGATCACCGATGCGCATGGGAACAAGGACCAAAGTACAAAGATGATCGAGTAGGAGCGCGTGTCTGGTATCTTGATTCAAACCTGGATCGCGATGCGCCAGGATGTAGGGCTCTTGCTGGTGGAGCGCGCGGCGATAGTGAAGAATGGCTTCGAGCGGTTCTTGCCGGGTGACTCCGATATCAAAATTCAGGGCGCGGGCTGAGTGGGAGGCGAGACATTGGAACTGACCCTGGGGGTTGAGGATGAGGATCCTTGCCAGTGTAACATGAACAGCGGAGGCGATATGCTTGACCGTCTCCGTTAACACCGATTGCAGATCGTCGATGACCATCAGCCGGCGGGATAACTCGTACAGCGCGTTCAATTCTGCGCGTCGAGAGCGTTCGTCATGCAGGAGGCGCGCTTTTTCAATGGCGGCAGCGCTGTGGTTGGCTAAGGTTGTCAGGATGATCAAATCATCGGGCGTATAGGGGTCACCGGATTTTTTCTGGCCTAAAACCATGATCCCGGCGAGGGCGTCATTCAGTCGGATGGGAATGAAGATTTCGGCGTCCACCTCTGCGATGGTTAACCGGTCGAAAATGCGAAGCGTTTGAAAACGAGGTTGTTGGATGAGTTCGTGATAGGTGAGAGCCTGGGCTGTGTCTTCCATGACACGCACAAAAGGAGAGGTGATATCCCACTGTAAGATACTCGTTTCACTGATGCCAAACGTAGAGATCGAAACGTAAGCTTCTTTCTCGACATCGCGGATGAAGAAGGCCGCCTTGTTTACGTGGAGCGCTGAGCAAATTTCCGTGAGGATCATCTGGGTAAGCTGTTGAAGGTCCAACACGCTGGTGGTCGCCTGGCTGACCCGTTGCAACATCAACCCGGCATTGGCCTGTTCGCGGAAGAAAAGCCGATCGAGATAGGTAGCCGTGAAGCTGCGAACGGGCTCGATGGCCAGGGCAATTGGGATGGCCGAAAAGATGGAAAACAGAACGAGGTGATTGTCGTTCAGGTTCGGCAACCATGCGCGAACCGCCCAAAAGGCGAGGAAGTATCCCAGGCCGATGACCCCAGCGGGAAAATAAAATTGGAGGTCGTTCCGCAGAATTCGAGATAGGCCCTGGAACTGGTTCTTCATTACCGCAACGGTCAGGATGACGGCGGCGGCAATGTTCATGGCGATATCAATTGGGTAGCCTTGTAGTGGGGTCAGATTCATGATCTCGCCAACCGCAACACAAGCGATGACACAGAACATGGAGATTGCCCGACTTCTTTCTTGCGGAACTCTCATGGCGCGGTACGCCTGAGTGAGACGGAAGACAGAGAAAAGTAAGAAGATAATCCAAACCATCACCAATAGGAACGCGCCGTGGCCTAGTGTGAAGGTCAATTGGTTACCATGAATGGAAATGTTTTGGATGATTAGGCCCGCGAAGTTTGCTACTTGCACGCTGATGAAAGCCAGAAAGCCGACCGCCATTAATCCACTCGTTCGGCTATGGGTGATTTGGTCGACAAAGCCAGCGATTGCCACGGGGACGGCTGCCGAGCCCAGAACCATGATATTTGCCCATAACGAAGGTTCCCAAAACCCAAAATCGCCGTAGAGCATCATCGCGCCTAAGCTCCATAGGATCATGAAGGCGAGATAAAGTCCAAAGTATAGGCGGGTTATTTTCGAGTCTTTAAATCGAATAATCGCCGCAAGCAGCGCTGAATAATAAAGTAGAGCAATAATACAAACCAACGTTGAGATAGAGATATGCATTGTTTTATTGAAAATAATCGCCGTCAATTATTTGTTTATGATAATGCATTTGGTTATAAATTGGTTTGTAGAAACCTTGCAACTTCATAATTAAATGGGTAACTACTCATCCGCACGGACGATTGGGGAGGTGGCATTTTCACCACGATGGTGAGTGGTTTAAATTATTCAGCCGGCAAACAACCTGTGTCATTTGCCGGCTGAAACTTTGGAAGGAAAGAAGCAGATTAAGCTTCGCTCTCCGCTTTGATGGTGTCCAAGAACGGGTCGAAGGCGACTTCCATCTCGTGACGGAACTGGCGCGTGTAAAGATGATAATACTTCCCTTTGAGGCGAAGCAGTTCGCTGTGCGTGCCCATTTCAGCGATCTGACCATCTTCAATCACCAGAATACGGTCGGCGCGGCGGATGGTGGACAGGCGGTGGGCGATGACAAAGCTCGTCCGGCCCTTTTGCAAGCTTTCCATTCCTCGTTGGATGAGGGCTTCGGTGAGCGTGTCTACGGAGCTGGTTGCTTCGTCCATTACAAAAATCTCGGGTTCGGCCAAAATGGCTCGGGTGAGGCTGATGAGCTGCTTTTGACCAACCGAGAGGTTGTTACCGCCCTCGCCAACCGGAGAATCGTAGCCTTTCTCTTGCTTCAGAATGAAGTCGTGCGCGCCGGCTAGTTTGGCGGCTTCTTCGATCTCCTGGTCGGTGGCATTCAGCCGGCCATAGCGGATGTTATCGCGGATGGAACCGGAGAAGAGGTGCGGCGTTTGAAGGACAATGCCGACGCGTGAATGGATGGCGTGGAGCGAGTACTTGGTGTAGTCCATTCCTCCGATGCGGATTTGGCCTTCCTTGGGCTCATAGAACCGGCAGATCAGGTTGACCAGAGTAGATTTGCCCCCTCCGGTTGGCCCCACCAAAGCGATGGTTTCACCGCGCTTTACATGCAAGGACAGGTCCTTGATGACGGGGATGTTGTCTTCGTAGTAGAAGGTTACATGATCGAACTCGATGTCACCCTTCATGGAACCGGGGTCATATGCTTCGGGACGGTTGGAAACTTCGGGTACGGCGTCTGTGAGCGAGAAGATGCGTTCAGCAGAAGCGACTGCGTGTTGCATTTCAGCGAAGACTCGGGCCATATCTTGAATGGGCCACATCATAAACGTGACATAACCCAGGAATGCCTGGAGTGTGCCAATGGAGACGCCACCGATTTCTGCTTTGATGCCGGTGAAGTAAACAATGCCCCCAACAGCGAATGCTGTGATGAGTTGAACGGAAGGGAGGAAGAGAGCGCTCAGCCAGGCTGCGCGGTAACCGGCTTTATACATGTCCCCGGTGAGAACGGCAAATTCTTGCGCATTGGCGTCTTCACGCCCGAGCGCTTTGACCACCCGTACGCCTGTGATGTTCTCGTTGTATTGTCCGGTGATCTTCGAATTAACCTTGCGAACGTTGCGGTACTGCTCGAGTATGCGTTTACGGAACTCCACCGCCACAACGATCAAGATGGGCACAGAGATTAGCACGATCAGCGCCAACTGCCAGTCCAACCAGAACATGAGGGCGAGGGCGATGATAATGTTGGTTGTAGACCAGGTGATGTCTAATAACCCCCAGGTGATGAGGTCGGACACACGGTCGGAATCGGAGGTGACGCGGGCCATGATCCAACCGACCGGGGTACGGCTGTAATACGAGAGGGACAGGTCCTGGAGGTGGTTGAACATGCGTTTGCGCAGGTCGTAGCGCACCTTTTCACCCAAAATGCCGACCGCGTAGATGAAACCAAAGACGAAGACGGCCTGAATGAGGATCATGCCGCCGTAAACCCCAAGAAGCTCGTAAAGGCGATCTAAGTTCTTTACGACGATGCCTTCATCGATGATGAGTTTGCTGAGGTAGGTGAAACCGGCGTCTACCAGCGAGGTAACGAGTATCATGCCTAAGAAGGCAATGGCAAATGCTTTGTGGGGTTTGAGCAACGCGAAGATGCGTTTTAGCGTTGCGCCATTGAACCCGGTCTTAAACTCTTCTTCTTCGAAGTAATTAATCGACATTGGCGATTTCCTTTTCCAGCTCGGTTTCGATCCGAGTCTGGATATCGAAGATCTGTTTGTAAATCCCATCCTGGGCGACGAGTTCGTCGTGGTTTCCGCTTTGGACGACCAGGCCCTTATCCAACACCAGGATCAGGTCAGAGTCCATGACGCTTTGGATGCGATGGGCGATGATGAAGGTGGTGCGGTCTTTCATTAAGCCTTGCAGCGCCTCGCGGATTTCGGCTTCGGTTTCTGTGTCAACCGAAGAAGTGGAGTCGTCCAGAATGAGGATGCGCGGGTTTTTGAGGAGGGTGCGAGCGATGGCGACGCGTTGCTTTTGGCCGCCGGAGAGGGTGACACCCTTCTCACCAACCAGGGTGTCGTACCCCTGGGGGAAGGTGAGGATCACATCGTGGATCGCGGCAGCGCGAGCGGCTGCTTCGACTTCATCCGTAGGCACATCGCGGCCAACACCATATGTGATGTTCTCGCGGATGGAGCGAGAAAACAGGAACGGCTCTTGCTCTACGATACCGATCTGGCTGCGCAGGAAGCGGCGGGGATAACGTTTGAGGTCAATTCCATCCAGGGTGATCAGGCCGTCTGTGTACTCGAAGAACCGCGGTAGGAGGTTGACCAGCGAGGTCTTACCGGAACCGGTTGAACCCAGCAGAGCTACAGATTGACCAGGGAGGCAGGTGAAGTTGATGCCTTTGACGACTGGCTCTTTGCCGTCTTCGTATTGGAAACTAACGTCCTTGAAGACGACTTCGCCCTTGACGGCGCCTTTTTCTGGCACGTAGTCGCCTTCATCGAGAGGTTCGCGCGCCTCTTTGATGATGTCCATGACACGATTGAAGGAGACCAAGCCGGTGGAGCCTTGCACGATGAGGCGGCCCAGGTTGCGCATGGGCCAGATGATCCAGGTGATCAGGCCAAGGTAAGCAACATAGTTGCCCAAGGTGATGGTTCCATTGATGGCCATCGTCGCGCCGGTGATGTAACCAACAACCATTTGCAGGCCACAGACGACATCGGAGATGGGCCAGAAGAAGGTGTGCATGAGCAGCAGGCGCTTGCCGCGAGTATATTTTTCCTTGTTATCGCGGTCAAATTTGTTGATCTCATATTCTTGACGGGCAAAGGCTTTCACCACGCGAACCCCCGTGAGATTTTCCTGAAGGGTGGTGGTGAGGATGGCATCTTGCTCTTGGAAGGACTCGTAGGCTTTTGAGACACGTTTGAAGAAGATGGCCGAGGTGACCACGATGATGGGGACGACAATGATCGAGAGCAGGGCCAGCTTCAGGTTGATGAGGGCGATAGCGGTGAAGTTGATCACAAAGAGCAACACGATTCGTCCTACGCCGATGGCTTGGTCCGCAAAGAAACGACGCACGGCATCGACATCTGAAGTGCAGCGCTGGATGAGTTCGCCAGTTTGAGTCTTGCGGTGATAGCTGTAGGGCAGGTGTTGAATGTGATCGAATAGGAAGTTGCGCAATCGGCGGGTGGAGCCCTCGGCGGTTTGGGCGCTAAGCCGACCGCTTGTGAAGCTTAACGCGCCTTGCAATAAAGCAAGGCCGATGAAGCCCAAACCGACGACGTAGAGCGGATAGGGGCGCTCGCCCGCGGTGAGATAGGTGTCGATGAAGAAATTGAGTAGCAGCGCGGTTGCTGTTTGAGAGAAGGCAGAAATGCCCAGGGAGAGCGTGGCGCCGAAATAGTGCCAGCGGAAGCCACTCATCATCCGCCAAAGACCGATCAGTCGGTTTTTGGAGACGGCTTTCTTCAGATCGTAATTCAAGACAGCGGCAGAAAGGCTCAAGGGGTTACCTCCGAGTTGAAAACCAGGAAACCGATATTTGTGAGGCGCGCGACCTTCAATTATACACATTTAGAACATAATATCAAGTGGCATTTGCAGCCTCTCTGGGAAACTTGATGGTGATCCAAAATGTTGGGGATGAGGCTCGGGATCATCAATTCGTAGGGAACCCAAGAATGGCATGAGAAAATAGGGTAAAATACTAGCACGTTAGTTATGGTAGATCCAATTAACCCGAAATCTATGGGTGAATATGATATTCATTTGACCGATCACAGGAGTGAAAAATGATCAAACTTGTCTTGGTCCGGCACGGACAAAGTACCTGGAATCTGGAAAACCGGTTCACTGGATGGACGGACGTGGATTTGAGCGAACAAGGGGTGAAAGAAGCCCATGAAGGTGGCAAACTGCTGCGCGAGGGTGGTTATACTTTTGATTTTGCGTACACCTCTGTGTTGAAGCGCGCGATTCGCACGCTTTGGATTGTGTTGGATGAACTGGATCAAATGTACCTCCCGGTTGAAAAAGCCTGGCAGCTCAATGAGCGGCATTATGGCTCCTTGCAGGGGCTGAACAAATCGGAGATGGCTGAGAAGTTTGGCAAAGAGCAGGTTTTGGTATGGCGGCGGAGCTACAATGTTCCACCTCCTCAGCTCGAGCAGAATGACGAGCGACACCCTCGATTTGACCCGCGCTACAAGCAAGTGGATTCGTCTGTGCTGCCTGCGTCTGAGTCGCTGGAACTGACTTTGGCACGGGTACTGCCTTATTGGGAGTCGACGATTGTGCCCCGATTGAAGCGAGGCGAGAAAATTTTGATCGCGGCCCATGGAAATAGTCTGCGGGCTTTGGTGAAACACCTGGACCACATCTCTGACGAAGAAATTGTGGAATTGAACATTCCCACAGGTATCCCGTTGGTTTATGAGTTGGATGACAATTTGAAAGCATTGAACCGCTACTACCTGGGCGATCCTGAAGCTGCGAAGAAAGCCGCGGAAGCGGTTGCCAAGCAAGCCGAGAAAAAATAAACGACCTGGTATTGAATTTCAAAGCCCTCCAGCGAACCAAACGCTGGAGGGCTTCTTATTGCGGGTGAGTTCGCAAAATCTATTCTTGGCGGCTTTTCCGCTCCTGGCGTTGAATGGGTCAGGTTAGATCGGTGGGGGGAAGAATGGGTTGGTGCGGAATCATGAAGAACCCATACATTTTTTTGGATTGAGCGCCAATGTATTGGGTGGTTTCGAAACCCGAAGGGGTTTTGACTGCCTCAATGAATACATCATTGCGTTTCGGGTAATTTGGATCGTAAATTTCGATGCGCACGCTCTCGGATGTGCGTGTGTAACGGTGGGCGAGCACTTGGTGGTTGAGCCAGACTTCTCGCGAGTCTGACCATTTGACATATAACATGCCTAATACAACCGGGCGGAATGCATTGAGGCGAGAACGGACCTTGTGTTCAAATTCATCCAGGGTCAGCTTCTGAGTTCCGGTAGGGCCTCCATCTGGACGGCTCATCCAATTCATGAACCGTAGGATTACATCACCAAAGGCGCCGAGGGAATCGAGCTGGCGAGCGTAAAGGTAGCGGTGCAATGGATCGCCGGCTGTGGGAACCGTTGACGTCTGGGGGATTTTTCGGCCTGCCAGGAGAAAGTCGGCGGCGCCGGCAGACATCCCACCACAAAGGCCGTAGATCGAATTGGGTTGGCTCAACCCTGGGGGGAGGGCGAAGGGCAAGAACAATCCGGGAAAGCGATTGACGAATTGAAAACCATGTTGGGCTGGCTGGAAGTCATGGGGAAGGGGCTGCGGGAGTTTGTATTCGCGTTTCTTGGGATTCAGGTCTATGCTCGCAGTATATTCGGAGCCACTAAGCTGGTAATTGAATTTCAAGTAGGGTTGAAAAGTATCTTGCGCGTCGGGCACAACGCTGGCGCGCGTTTCAAGAGTCCAATCGCTGGGTGGGTTTCTGGGCGCGGTAAGCGTAACGACGGTGGAGTCTTGATAACGGGAAGTATCATAGGTGACGGTGAAACGGCCCTGATCATCGGTCAGGCCAGGTTGGATCGTGAGGTCATCATCAACCTTGCCGGGCTGGTCGCGGTCAAAGACGGAAACGCGGACGTTTTTGGCGACAGCGCCGTTTTCAAAGAAGAGACGAGAGGTATAGGTGATGCGCATAGGTAAATTATTAGATCCTTCCGTGGGGAGAATCAATGGTTAATAAAAATTGCTTGATACCATACTATCCAGGAGGGGGGCGTGTGTCAAGCGGGGATTACCCGAATCCACGGGATTCTTCGGAGCAAAAGACCCATGAACGACATTCTTCGGATTGCCCTGTATGGGGGTGGTCAATTGGAGCGAATTAACGCTCTCATCCAATAACCGCTGTCCTTAATTGTGCGTTTCTGTGTTACGTGATTTACATGGATGAGACCCATCCGGCAGGCGAAGCCGGAAGACCATTCAAAATTATCTAAAAGCGACCAGACGAAATAGCCGCGAATATCGGAGCCTGCTGAAATGGCAGAGGAAAGCTCAGACAGGTAAAGCTCGAGGTATTTCTGCCGGTAAGTATCTCTCACCCGGCCATCTTCGACGATATCATCCAATGCCGCACCGTTTTCGGTGATGTAGATCGTCGGATTATTGTAATCTTCGCGGTAACGCTTTGTTAACTCGCTAATGCCTTGCGGGTAACCTTGCGGGCCAAGCTCGGGGTGCCGCACCCCTGGGGGTGGGTCACGATCGACCCAGGAGCGGAAGAAGGGCAGGTACCAGACATACCGGGCGAACTGGCGGGTGTAATAGTTTACACCGAGGAAATCGAAGGGCCGCGAAACGATTTCCATGTCGCCGGGCACAACCCTGGGGCGGAAGGGCCATAAGCGTTTGAGCAGGGCTTCCGGGTATTGGCCCTTGTATAGGCCATCGAGGTAGAAGCGGTTCATAAATAAGTCCGCGAATTGGGCGGCGTTTTGGTGTTTGGGGGTTTGCGCCAGGGGATGGATGGGGAATTGGCTGAGCGTGATGCCCACCTTGGAATCGGGAGCCAGGCTGCGGATACGCTCTACTGCCAGACCGTGACCGAGCAATTGATGATGCGCCACTTTGAAATATGTCCAGGGGTTGCGAATGCCGGGAGCATGTTCGCCGATGAAATGACCAAAGAAAGCGTGTTCCCAGGGTTCGTTGAGGGTGATCCAATGCTTGACCCGGTCGCCAAGCGAACGAACGATCACTTCCGTAAAATCAGCGAAGTAATTGGGAGTCTCGCGACCAGCAAATCCGCCATATTGATCAAAAAGGGCCTGGGGCATATCCCAATGAAAAATTGTTATGAAGGGCGTGATTTGTTTTTCAAGCAAGGCGTCTACCAGCCGGTTGTAATAATCCAACCCCTTTTGATTAACCTGTCCTTTGCCCTGCGGCAAGACCCGGCTCCAGGAAATGGAAAAACGGTAGGCATTCAGTTCCAACACTGACATGAGATCAATATCGGTTTGAAAGTTGTGGTAGGTGTCGCAGGCTATGTCACCTGTGTCTCCGTTATTGATCTTGCCCGGTGAATGGGTGAAGATATCCCATGTGGAAGGGCCTTTGCCGTCGGCGTTCCATCCGCCTTCGATTTGATAAGCGGCAGTAGCAGCGCCAAACAGAAATCCTTTTGGAAATTGGGGATAAGTCATGGATGTTCCTTGTTAAGGTGAATTATTCTGCTTTGGCGCTAACCAACCTGACCTTCTCCTCCGTTAGAGACCTGGCCTCTGTCATGGCTGCCTCGCGGATGGTGATGGGGAAGCGATTATGGAGCGGACTTATTTTTGAGCCCCACAGGTTGGGCAAGTAAATCATTGCGTTTGCGAACGGGCGGAGAAATCCAGTCAAGTCGATGGCCTGTTTGAGTTCGGCCAGCGTGTCGTTGTCCCAGCCACCGAACAATGCGTAGAAAAAGAAGTAGAAAGGAAGGCTGGGCAAGATCCCAACGAAGAAGAGGATGATGCTGGTGATTTCGTTCTGCTTCCAGATGAGGGAGGCCAGCGTTGAGATCAACAAATAATGGGTCCCTGCTGCCAGGATCACGGCGCCCGCCGACTGCCAGAAAAAGAAACGCTGGGGGAAGCAAATTTTGTGGCTTATAAAGTAACCCGCGACACCGCGCAGCAGGATGGCAATGAAATATGCGATGATCAATGCTGTAATTTGAAAGCGGGCCAGCAACACAATAGCCAGCGTGATCCGTACAGCCTGTTCACCGAGGATCATACACGCGCGGATGAAAGGCTTGTTTGAGCCAAGGAAGACACTGTCGTTTAGCCAGGCGGGATATTGGACGGCGCCCCATAGGATGAGCGGGACTGCGTAAATGGCAGCACGCTGAAATTCTTGCCCGGAAGAGCCGATGATAAAACGCGGCGCCACCGCCAGGAGCACCGCAGCCAAAAAACCGCTGGTAATCGCGCCCCATTTGTAGGATTGAGCGCTGTAATATTGGCTGAGGAGTTTGCGCCCATTGGAGATTGCCTCGGAAATCGCGGTCATGACGCCATCAAACAAATTGGTAGAAATGGTGAAAGCAAAGACGAAGTTTTGCGCCATTGCCCAGTTTCCCCAAATTTCCGTATAGTTGATCAACCGGGTTTGCGTGATCCAAATCTCGGCCGCCGCGCCGCCTGCTCCCAGCATTCCGCCTAACATCTCGAAAATTCCAAAGCGGAACGATTCTTTCACGATGCTCCAGTCAAAGTGAGCCATGAAAAGCACGCTGGCTTTGTAACCAATACGACGGTAGAGGAAGAGGCCCAATAAGAACATGAGCAGCTCCAGACCATAGGCCGCCGCGCCCATGCCCATCACGCCTCCCAACGCCGCGCCGATTTGCGGGTGCTGCTGCCCCCACCAGAAAAACAAAGGTACCAGCAGGGGTTGAACGATCATTGGCGCGACAATGGAATAGGCTGTGTCCATATATCGGGCGTAATCGTTGCGTTGGAATGCGTTGAGCGTGTTGCGCATCACTTGATAGAAACCAGGGATTTGGATCAGCGCATGGATGATGATGCTCCAGGCATAGAGCGCATACGGCGAGCGCACGACGCCTGTGCTGGTTGCCAAAACGATGAAAGCCAATTGAAATGCGCCAGACAACGCTTGCCACCAAACGTATAGCTGAATGTACTTAATACCACGCCGGGGGTCTGAGACTCGATATTGCGACATGAATTTCATCGAGGCTGCGGCAGTGCCCATATCGAAAATCACCCAGGTTAAGCCAAAAAACTGAGTCACGCGTCCCCAAATGCCCATAGCTTGAGCGGAAGGCAATATGAATTGGGGCAGGATCAGGTTTTGATAAATGATTAACGGGATAAACAGGACGACTCCCAGGCTCATTCCGACGAGCAACCCGGATAGAGGGCGATGAAATCCGATATCTTCCCAGGCAGTGCCCTGTTCACGCGACTCGAATTTCTTTTCGTTCGCAATGAGCGCATCCAGGGCTTCGGGATGCCTGCGGCTGTATCGTCGCACGAAGGTGAAGGCTGTGATTGTGACCAGCATCACGCCGCCTAAAAACAGGAAAATGACTCTCCAATCGGTCAGATGAGGCACGGGCGAGGCTGGATAATCGGCAAATGAAAGCGGTGTCACGCCGGCGGCACGGGCTGTGAGATGATATATGAAATAATTGAAATAAGGCCATTCCTGAATCTGCGGGTTTTCTTGCCCCAGAAAAGGAGTGAAGAGGTAAGTGTGAGGGGTTGTGCCCAGGAGGATTGTTTCGCCGCTCTCGTATACATCGATGAGGGGTGTCGCGCCTGGTACGATGACGGTAAACCGTTCGCGAATCTGAGGCGCGCTGTTCCACATGATTTCGGTCAGGAGAAGGTCGTTCGCTGCTGGAGCGTTGGTGAGGCTGGCTGGTTCTTCGGTGAGGGCCAAAGTCGCTTCGTGTCCAAGCAGGATAGAAACGTCTTGGGCTGAGATATTGGGTCCCATGATGAAGACCAATCCCGCGCCTGATTCGATCTGCGCTGCAATTCGCTTGGGGTCTGGAATTTGCCCGTTGAGGAGAACCACCTGCGCAAAGTCTACATCTTCCACCAGTTGGGCTGCGTGCGACTGAACAGCCAAATCGAGGGCCGTCTTCACTCCGCCATCAGGCCCAGCATAAAACACCTTGATTGGCGGATGATCGGCTGCTTGCCTGGGGGCGCAGGCAGTTAATAGCAGGGCGAGGATGAGCAGAATGTAGTAACGCCGCATGTTGTATTCTCCGGGATGAATTATGCAAGATGACAGGGATAGGAAGGAAATCTGGCTGGTTTTTGGGACATGCCCCCATGATTCGGTAGATTTGTGGCTTTCTTTAAGGACAAATCTTGACGATGTAAAGATTGTAGCGATAAATGAGCATAGAGTCAACAGCATCCATGCCGGAGATTCGTGTCTGTGAGATCGAACCTGTAGGGTGATGGGGTAAAGAAAACAAAAGAGACCGCTTTCGCGATCTCTTTGTTGTTCAGGCGGGAGCGACGGGCATCGCCCCATCTGCAAGTAAATTCGGGGGGACAGACTTTTAGGTCAGATTGTAGCTTGAAAGACTGTGAAAATGCGCTGTTCGGCGCGATTTGTGTTTTTTAAAGGGCTTTTTCTGCCTGTTAGGGTCATTTTACATTGAGTTGTGTAAAACAGCAAGAAAGGCTTTCAATCTTGTAAGATCCACCAAATTGATTATAACCGTTGGTATCAATAGGATTTGCTGATCGCCAATCTGAACCCACAAAATGTGCTGCATGACTGGCGAGAAGAGAAACCGGAGCCGCTCTATTTTTCGCTTTCTACTGGTTACTCGGCAAGCGGTTATTTTGCGCGGGCTTTGCAGCTTGATGAAGGGCTATTTCCGCTCAGCCGGAGTGCGGGAAAATGACCAGCCGGCCTCGCGGCGCGAAGCGGTGGAGCAAGTGTGAGCGACGCTCCTGACCACAGTTCTTTGCCCGGTTTTAGAAATTCCACAGTTGATTGTGGGGTGATTTCATCGCAGAATCTTTGGGTCAGGACAGTCTTATGCTGAGGATTATATAGACTGGTTTTGATCGCTAGGCGATTTCCACCAATCCGTTGTGAATGCAATCCATCCCGCCGCTTAAATACGGCGGGATGGATTCTTTCGTTGTTTATTTCAAACCCTTCGCCAGGCTGGCTGCTTCAATGGTCAGTGAGCCGTCTACCATATAGGCGGAGATAGCTTGACCGGCCTTAGCATACATGCGCGTGTTCAAGGCCACGCCATCGATGTATATCGTCGCGATCGTATCGTCCGCGATGATTTCCAGCCTGTATTTTCGCCCGGCTTGCAATTGTATTGGCCGATCGAGACCGCGATTGTTGTAGCGGAACCAAGGCAGGTTAGGTGTGCGGTCAAAACTCAGCCGGCATTCACCCAACTGAAGGATAAATTCATAGGCGTCGCCCGTGGCTGGATCTTCGAACAGCCTCACACCAAAGGCGCGGGTGCCTGCCGAGAATTCAACAGTTGCATCAAACTTGAAGATAACACCCGATTCCTGTTCAAGGTACGTCTCAGATACCCCATCCGCCGCGTGCAATGTCACGGGCGCACTGATCAGAGGCCGAGCCTTGGCGAACGCGCCTGCCACGCCCCCGGGGATGCTCACGCCTAAAGAGCCGTCCAGGCGCTGATAGACTTCATGCACAACCAGCGTCCCGCCCCACTGCCAGTTCGCCAGGTCTTTTTCTTCTTCCTTCGTCGGCGCCCAGCCGAATAGATAGCGCTTCTTGCCATCCGAGTAGGAGCGCGCGGCATAATAAGCCCGCCCGTCAAAAGCATCATCCAACGGCGCGATCCAGGGTCCCGACAGCGATTTGCTCATGCGGTAGACAGTCTTGCTTTTGTCGCTGTATTCGGTGGTCAGCAGATACCAGTACTCGCCCATTTTGAAGATATCCGGCATCTCGAGCATACAGAACAGGTTCGGTGAACAGAAATCACCTCTGAAGTTCCATTGCTTCAGGTCAGTCGAGGTGAAATACACTGTCCGCCCGGTACGGATCTTTTTCCCTTCTAACTTGCGCGCACCCAGGATCATCACATATTCCTGGTCGTCTTCATTCCAGAACACATAGGGATCGCGCCAATCATACGGGTCATAACCGGGCTGGGGCACGACTAGCTTTTCGGAGGTCTTGTTCCAGTTCACCAGGTCGGTGCTGTTGGCAATCATCAACACCTGTGAGGCTTTGCCCTGTTGGGGATAATCGCGGTTGAAACCAGTGTACATGGCATAAAACACACCTTTGGATTCAAACAGGCTGCCCGCAAAGATAAATTGGTCTTGCTCATCATCTCTGCCTCGTTTTAGCGACTCGCCCAGATCTTCAAAGTGGACGAAATCGACGGTGCGGGCCAACGCCCAGCCAAACGGCTCGCCAAAAGGCCCTGGATTACGCGTGTCGCGCTGGTGATACAGGTAAAACTTGCCATCATGATAAAACGGCATACAATCCCCAAACCAGTAACCATCCGGTTGGTAATACAGCTGATGCATTTGGAATGTTCCTTTCCATGAAGTGAAAGACGCAATAATTTCTATACAACCGCAACCATCAACGGCCTGTTAGCAGTGGTTGCGTACAGCAAATTATGGTTAGATCACCTCTAAATAATTCGCGTCCGGCAGAGGTGGGAAAGTCGCGGTGGGCAGTGTTTGGTACCAGTAGGCTACGGATGCCATATCATCTTGCAAAGGCAGGTAGCGATCGTTGCTGCCCCAACCCAATGCCTGAATTTCTACCTTGATGTTCTTTTCGAACCGAATCGGGTCGGTGATGTGCCAGCGGTATAAGCCAAAGCGCATTTGGGTGTGATAGTCATCGTGGGGACGGATGACCTGGGGGAAGCCCGCATAAGGCGTGGTATAAGTGATATATCGCTCATTATGTCTAGGGCTGGGATCGAAGTTATACGATCCGCAGAAGTAATCTTCCGTACCAGTCGCGGCAATGGAGGGATGCATGTCATCATCGAGATAAAACTTTACCTCTCCTTCTCCCCACCACAAATTGTTGTTTGATCCCCATGCAATATAAGTACCTACGTATTGGCCCCATCCCTGCACGCTATCCAGAATAGTGTAAACTTGTTTATAAGGTAGTGGGTTCACACGGCGGAACTGGGCGTGGAAGTAGGCAGCATCTTCTGAAATTTCGGTCAGACTATAGTTGATTGAGTAATACAGCACCATTTCTTTGGGTGCAATATTGGTCAAAGTCACTCGGCAGCGCTTCCGGAATGGCATTTCCCAGTAGCTATTGAAACCACTGCCCGGGTTAACACACACAGGCAGCGAGCTGACTTGGGCAAATTCGTTCCAACCATTGGCAAAGAAATCTCCTATCGGACATTCAACGGATGGGGTTTCGCTGTCATCCCAGTAGAAACGTAGGATGCTGTGACGGAAATGCCCGGTTGGAGTCATCCAAATATGTGTAATCGCGCCTGGGCCTTCGATGTCAGCCAATATTCGCGTTTCGCCCGCCTGAATAATGATTGATGGGGAGATTTTCCAGCCAACGCCGAGTTCGCGTGCGGCATGCGCGCCGGTACCTTCGGTCGCCAGGCAACCCATGCCTTTTTCCCCGGTTAAATTTTCGGGGCTGATAGAACGGGTTTGAGCGCGAGAAAGCCGCGATAAATTACTCATACCTGTTCCTAAACCGTTATAAGCCATGTTATTTCTCCTTATTAATGAATTAAGTATGCAGGATGGCGCTGGGTCTGCCAAACAGATAGATCGATCTGATCAGGCGGAATCGCGCAAGATGAGTGAATGCGGAACGGTAATCGTTTCATAAACCGCCGGTGCAGTCCCATGGATACGATCGAGCAAGCGCAGGATGGCCGCCCGCCCGATTTTTTGCGGATCATAATCCACCGTAGAAAGGGTGGGGCGCACATCCAGCAGTTCTTCCATCGTATCAAAAGCAAAGATAGCGA
>CAYOHX010000080.1:0-22390 GCA_964403875.1 uncultured Anaerolinea sp.
TCCTGTCCGATGTTTCCTGGAACGGGGGTGGGGTTATAGGGCCAGACTGGCTCGGGGCAAATGCCGTCCGTTTTGAGAAGGCCCATCGCCAGGTGGACATAGGTGCCTTCGCCGGGATAATTATCATGTTGTTTGGCGTTCCAATAGAGAAACTGCTCAGATAGGTCGCCCTGGGTGGATTGCGCCCCGAGGAGCATTTCACGCACGGCGGTGCAGGCAAAGGCGACACAACTTCCGCGTTGACCCTGGTTGCGAACGCCAGGCAACCGACTGTGCAGGTCAACGGCGGGGGGTAAAGGGGCGAAGCGGGTCGGTTCTTCGCCAGGAGACTCGGCGGGGGGCTCGTCTAAAGCCCCCAACCCGTGGCGATCAATGTCGCCAGGGGCAAATGAAACGCTGGGGGGCAGGGCCGCCTGGGCCAGTTCCACCAGGCGGGTCATCTCGGCTTCATCCAGCGCGGTGAATTCGGCCAGGCCGGTCAGCCCGTTCTCTTGCACTGCGGCTGCCGATAATTCTTCGGCGGTGGTAATCCACAACTCTGCCAGCCGGGTGGTAACATTGGCAGGGAACCCGGCCACGGAAGTCAGTGGAAGTCCTTTTTTCTCAGCCATGAACAACCTCCATTCTTATCAGGGGACGATGGGGCGTGATGATCAGTCGTCGTGTAAGTCGGCTTCACGCAAGCGGACGGCAGGATCGCCGATGATGATGTAGCCTTCCGCGTCGTTGCGCTCGACCCAATCATTGGTCAGCGCTTCGTCACTGATCTGCTCGCCAGCGCGGATGGCTTCCAGCGTGTTGACCAGATCTGTGGAAAGTGTGGCGTACTTTTCGTTAAAGCCTTTCATGGCATAAGCAACGGGCAGGCCGCCGAGGATGCCGCCGATGGCTTCGCGGAAGGCTCCAATCTGCCGCCCAGCTTCTGGGGTGGAGATGGAATAGCCCCAGGCGCGCTCCACATGACCGATGACCGCCAAGGCTCCGCCGTTGGGGTGACTGAGGAGCGCTTTGGGCAGCGCGGCGATGAAAGATTGGTTAGCGATGCGCTTGGGTTTTTTCCCGGTTCCATAGATAAATCGGTCTTCGGCAGGAGTTCCTCCGCCGTAGCAGGCAAAGTGGAAAGCTACCATGCCGGTCAGGCGAGCATCCGGCGGAACATCGGCGGCAGAGAAATAGTGTTTGGGTGAGATGGAGCCGAATCCGGTCCAATCCTGGCACAAAAGCGCGCCTTGAACGCGCGCCTGGTTGGGGTCACCGGGGGGCAGGCCCATGCCGTGGGTGGCCGAAAAGAGGAATGCGGGCGGCCTGGTTCCGGCGGGGGGCGAGAAAATTTCGCTCAGGGCTGATTTTTTTGCGTCGGGTCCCCAGAACAGGCTCGATTGATAACCGGCTTCGGCGGCAATACCCGGCAGCGCGGGTTCATCCCCCTGGGCTGGTTCGCCATCGACCAGGGGGCGGACGAGGTAATCGGCGCTGAGCGTGGTGGCACGGTCCAGGGGGTGGCGGGTGCCGAAGAAGGCAGCCCTGCGCGCGTTAGGCGCGGTGGCGCTCGTTTCATAGGCGATGATGGATTGAGCGTAGCGGGCGTAATCCCCGGGCGAATCGAAGTGGATGCGACCTACGTAGTAGTCCACGTCGAGGAGGTGACCAAACGAGAAGGGAATTTGCTCCGGGCTGCCCACCAGCAGGAGATAGTAGGGTATCTTGCGCGGGTTGCGATTGGTCAAGCCGGTCCCAACCTGGTGTCGTCCGAGCCAATCCTTAAAGCGTTCGCCGGCGCGGTATTCCAACACCTTGACCTTGGCCATGTTGCCCACCTGGGCAGCGCGATGGTCGATGAGGGGTTGGAGGGCTTGCTTCACCGAAGCGCTTTCGGCCTCATGAAACACAATTCCCCAGCCGGTGTGGACCAGCTCGGTCTCCTCGGCCAGCCCCTGGCCGCTCCCCAGGTGGATGGAAAGCCAATCACTGAGGAAATCTTTGAAACGCTGTATGATCTCTGGCTCGACCGGCTCGCCTTTGGCCAGTCGTACGGCGCGCTTGAGGGTCATTGGCCCGAGCAAGTATTGGCCGGTGTTGGCATCGATTCCGTTGAGGTAGATTTTTCTCGATGGTTTCATAACCATCCTTTCATGAATCCGGGGCGCCCGTGGAGGGCGTGGGGAATTCTGAATCATGATACTACACAATCATCATTGTAGACGGTTTGAAAACGAAAGGCAAGTGGGGGTTCTAAAAGAAACATGGCTTTTCCAAAGTCAACCCCATACAAAAGAGCGAGTCTTTTTCAAAAGTGAAGTGACTTTGGAAAAGCATACGAAAAGAAATGAACCGGGACAGGAATTGTCTCATTAAGAGTTTGGTTAAAAAACTCCAGGGGTACTTGCATTCCTGGTGATTCATGGTATTATATTTGCAGACGTAACGCTGGGTGCCCCCCTCATCCAGCGTTGCGCCTTTTTTTAAGCCAGAATCAAAAAGCCTGCCAAATCGCAGGCTTTTTGATTCTGGGAATGGTCACTCACATACCAGCTCGCATTTGAGTGGTTGGTCGGAGGTGAATAAACCGTCCCACTCAGCGCTCAATTTCTCGGCGGGCAAGTTGGTGCGGAAGTGAGCGCTGATGGTATCCCAGGCAAAGTTGGCAATGTTGGCTCCGGCTTTGTCAATTGAGCCACAGCCCAGTTCGAGGAACCATTCGCCTGGAGTTCCACTTTGCGAGGGTAGTTCATAAAATAGACTGCCCTGGCGATTAATCCATCCGGCCATTTCCTGGAGGGCGTAATCATCGACGATGATATAGCCATCATGCTCAATATGCAGCGATTTGAGCCGACGCAGGAAAGCGGAAGAGAGGTTTCCGGCCTTGTCCAACTTGAAGGAGCGGGCCAGGGCCTGGGCAGCAGGCTGCCCGGCGGCTGCCGGATAGACGGGCACGAAAGAGATGACGGCCTGATTTTTTGAGCGGAAGAAGACCCCAACCCAAACCGACTTGAGGCTGGGCTGGTCGTTGTCCAGGCTGTCCACTTGTACAAGTACCACCCGGCTGTTTTGGATGTTACTGGCAACGGCCTGGGTGGGCAGCGTAAGATTGCTGGTTAAATTTGCGGTGCGAAATCCCAAAAAGGTGAAGATTACAAAAACAATGGACATAACGGATGTCAGGGTTTTTCGCCTCATGGAAAGCCTCTGGTTTATGGGTGATTCTTGGAGAAAATGTCGGCTTTGGCGCGCCCAGGTTTGAGTGGGGTGCTGAGATACAGGTTGTGTTCGACAAAAGATTGGAAGGTGGTGAAGAAGGGGTGCAGGGTTCCATCGGCGTTGAGCAGCGACACCGCGCCTGTCCCGGCATCGTTCATGCTTTGCAGGATGGCGGTGCCGATGTAAAGTTGCGAGCGAGTCTGCTTGTAAGCGCGGGCCAGCCAGTCTTTTTGCTGGTCGCGATTGAGCCCCGCGGGAATGCTCAGGTGCGTGATCCACAGCAAGCCATCCGTGTGCCCGTATGAGGACATGACCTGGCGGATCGATTCGTAGTAGCGCAGGTTCTGGCAGCTCGCGGGGGAATCGATCGGTTCACCGGTCACACTGGCGTAATTGAGGCTGATAATTTTCAGGCTAGGTTTGCCGCCAGCATCATACAGCCCGCTCAAGTATTGCAGGGCGTCATAATCCGTGGAGCAGGGATTGAGGCCGCCTGCCACCATCCAAACCTGACGGCCTGCCCCGGCCAGTGCCGACTGGACGGACTGGATCATGGCCAGGTAATGGGCTGGATTGGGCGGGGCCTGCCAGCCTTGAGCGGTGTTGGCGGCGGGGAACAACTCGATGGCCTGGACCGTTCCAGGATAACGATTGGCCAGGGTGACGGCAAAGCGAGCAGCAGCTTCACGGTCGGGGCCGTTCGCGGTCAGGCTCCAGGCGGGAGCCGCGGTGAGGCTGATCAGAACGGCTGCGCCCTGGTTGATGGCGGCTGTCATGACCAAATCCAGGGTCTGCCAATCGGCGGAGGAACCCGGCGCGGGCTCATAAGCGTCCCAACGCACGACCACCCGCAACCAATCGGGCCGGATGAGCGGCAAAATGTCCAGCGCCGCAGCCAGGTCGGGCCGGGTGATGTCGATGTTGGTGCCGACTCCGAATTCGGGAGTGCCGGGGACGCCTCGGGCCGCGCTGACCGGGACAACCGTGCAGAGCAGCACGACTGCCAGCGCCAATCCCCAAACAATCCGCAGCGGCGAACGATAAGACATAGTTACCCCACTATTCCAACGAGAAAATACAAAGCGTAACCGGTAGCGAGACCTGCCAGGACACTGGCCAGGAGGGCGCCGCCCAGCAGCACCCATTCACCCTTGCCCAGCTTGCCAAACGCCCGCTGGAAAGCGCTACGCGCGCGGGCAGATTGACCGAGGATGAGGATGACGGCATCATAAAAATAAAGTTCAATTCGATAAGCCAAACTTTGCTGCATGACCAACCTCCTTTTAGCGAGATCCTACGGTTTTGGTAATTCTTCCATTCGCGTCCGCGGTTACGCGAACCACGACCGGCATACTTTTTCCATCAGCCGTGGCGGCTTTTCCGCGAAAGGTGACTTGAAACATGCCGCCCGATTGAGCTGTGACCCGCGGGTTGACCCCTTTGACGGCGGGGTATTGGCGGTAGATTTGCGAGCAGATGGCGGCGAGCGCTTTGGGGTCCATGAATGCCTCGATTAGTGAATGCGGCGGCGCATGAAGGCAGGCAGGTCTTGATTACCCGAGGCGACTGCTTCGCTCACGTGGGCTTCGACCGGGGCGGCGGAGACCAGGATGGGCTCCTGGGCAACGGCCTGGCGGGGTGTGAAGGGCGAGCGGTTGTCCATGGGGGTGGCTCCCAGGCCGGTGATGAGCAGGATGACCTGGACGCGGTTGCTCATGCGCGGGTCGGTGATGACGCCGGGGATGACTTCGGCGCGGTTGTGGGTCTGGTCCTGGAGGTGCTGCATGGCTTCAACCATTTCCAGGAAGCTCAGGTCGTTACCGCCGGTGAAGTTGGCGATGATGGCCGAGGCTTCTTCGATGGAAATGGCTTCCAGCATGGGGTGGTGAAGGGCGTGCTCGATGGCTTTGAGGGCTTTTTGTTCTCCGCTGCCGATGCCGATGGAAAGGAGCGAGCCGCCGCCCATCTTCATGACGGAGCGAACGTGAGCAAAGTCGACGTTGATCATGCCGGGTTGGGTGATGATTTCGGAGATGCCTTGCACGCCCTGGCGCAGCACGTCATCGGCCAGGCGTAATGCCATGTCGAGGGTGGTGTTGGGCGGGGCAACCTTGAGGAGTTGGTCGTTGGGCACCGTGACGAGTGTGTCGGCGTAAGGTTGCAGCTTGGCCATGCCTTCGCGGGCATTGCGTTGGCGGCGGCCCATCTCAAAGGTGAAGGGCATGGTGACGATGGCGACCGTCACCGCGCCAACAGCCCGCGCCGCGCGCGCCGCGACAGGAATGGAACCGGTGCCCGTGCCGCCCCCCATGCCCGCGGTGAGAAACACCATGTCGGCGCCGCGCAGGACGTCGCACAGGTCCTTGAAGCTTTCTTCGGCGGCCTCTTCGCCGCGGCGGGGGTCACCACCCGCGCCCAGGCCGCGGGTGGTGCGCGGGCCCAGGGCCAACTTGGTGGGCGCCAGGCTTTGTTTGAGGGCTTGCAAATCGGTGTTGGCGGCAATAAACTCTACACCTTTCAAGCCCAACTCGATCATGCGGTTGACAGCATTGGAACCGCCGCCGCCCATGCCTAAGATCTTGAGAACGGGTTGACGACCAAGAATTTTTTCGGTCTCGCTGGTATCAGTAGAAATTATCGTAGTCATTGCATCACCTCTCAGCTAATATCGTTGCAAGGGTCGTGCCATCTCCGGTAATTCGCTCAACACGGCAGCCTGCCATGCGCAAGGCCGCCAGGGTATCGTCGGAACAGGCGTCGCCAATGACCGTGACTTTGCGAGCCAGGGCGGCTTCGGCAGCCGAAAAGCCGAAAGTGGGCATGTGGCGGCGCAGGAAGGGGCGGATGGCGTCCAGGTACCAGTCGGACAGGCCGTTTTCGGATTGGGGAAGGAGCAGGTAGTGATCGATGGGGTGATCAGCGGTTGTTTTGGGGGCGGGAATGGTGGGAGAGGCGGCTTCGGCCTGAACAACCCGCCACTGACGGAAGGCTTGCGCCACGGGTTGGGGCTGGCCTTCTGGGTCAAACCAGGCGCTGGCGGCGTGTGGGTCATGGGTGGGAGCAGAAAGCAACCAGAAGGCGGCCATTTGGATGGAGGCCGGCAGGGGATCGAGGAGGTTTTCGGTGTTGGTAGGGTCAACCACCTCTTCGTCCACCAGCAGGCGAGCAATGGCCAGGGAATTTTCAGCCTGGGCAGCAGGATCGGCTGCCTGGAGGCCACCGGCCTGGAGCAGGAAGGTGGGTAGGGGACGCTGCAACACGGACTGGGTGACGGCCTGGTACCAGTCAGCGATGCGAAATCCACGCTGGTCCTGGCTGTCTTCCGGCGTGTGGTAGGGCCGGGCCGCGGGCCAACGCTCCGGACCACCCGCGCCCCAATCCAATCCGTGACCGTGATTCCAACCATAAGCGGCCAGGCCAAGCTGCTCAAGAAGGTGATCCTGCTTGCGGCGTTGGAGAGTCTTGAGGGTGGAGCGGAGGAAGGCGGTGTCCCAGTAATGCCCACCCGGTTCGAGCGGCGGTAATACGGGTTGCAATCCGGCGGAGAGGGCCATTTGGGCAAAGATCAAGAAGCGGTCTAAAAAGCGTTCCACCAGGTCTTGTTGGGCCCAGGCAGAGGATGGCCAGGCGGCGCGGCTGTTGGGCTGGTCGAATAGGATGATTCGCCGCACGCCCCAGCGGGCATAAGCGTCAAAGATAGGACGTAAACCGGCGGCTTCGGGAAGCGGGTCCAGGGGTAAACGGAGGTGCAGGAGCGGTTGGATTTTGGCTTTGGTAAGAGCGCTCAGAAACACTTCAGGTATGGCGCATTCGGGGGTGGCCTGGAGCACCAGCCAACCCGCGCCGAGATCTTGCAAGCGGGGCAGCCAGAATTGGATATCGGCCTCACGATAGTGCAAGGTGTCGGGGAAATAGTGCAGGCCAATCCGATTAGACGAAGCTTTCATAGGTTTCTGGGCTCCTTTCATCCAAGAGGGGAGCAAGAGTCATGCCAGGTGGTTAAAAATTCGTTGCCTCTTGAGGAAGCGCGCCTTTTTCTTCTTGGTCGCAATGAAGCGCTCTCCACCTCGGAATCCAGGGCCGCCACGTCAATTCCCAATGAGCCGATGAACTTGTCTTACAATCTGGGGCAACGCAGGTTATAATTTTAGGGGTATGATATTGGTAACCGGTGGGACAGGATTCATTGGGCAAGCTTTGGTTCGACAACTGGTCGCGGCAGGCCACCCAGTGCGCATGTTGCTGCGCCCGTCCAAGGTTTCACCGCGCCTGCCCAAGGGCATCCCGGTGGAGGCGGCAGTTTGCAGCCTCAAGGATGAGCGTGGTCTGCGCGCCGCGATGAAAGGCGTGGAGGGTGTTTTTCACCTGGCGGGCGCGGAACAACAGGGTACCCAGGCGGATTTAGAGGGCGTGGATATTGAAGGTAGTCGGATGGTGTCAAAGATCGCCGCGGAAGCTGGGGTGGGCCGGATGGTGTTCTTGAGTCATTTGGGCGCGGATCGGGCTTCGGCTTATCCGGTCTTGAAAGCCAAGGGCATTGCCGAGCGCTTGATTTCCCAGAGTGGGGTGGCGTTCACGATTCTTCGTTCGGCGCTGGCCTTTGGACCCGGGGATCATTTCACCACGCGGCTGGCGCGCCTCTTGAAAATGACACCGTTTGTTTTTTTGCTCCCCGGCGAAGGCCAGGCCATGTTGCAACCGATTTGGATCGAGGATTTGGTCATGGCCCTAACGCTTTCGTTGGAGGAAAGCACGGTGGAGAATCGGACCTTGACGATTGGCGGGCCAGAATTTTTATCCTTTCGTGAAATTTGTGAGCAGGTAGCCCAGGCGGCGGGTGTAAAAAAGCCGATGGTTCCCGTATCCCCAGCCTACCTGCGGATTTTAGCCGTATGGATGGAACACAGTATGCGAAACTTCCCCATGTCCATATTTTGGCAGGACTACCTGGCAGCGGACCGGACCTGCGAGCTGGATACGCTGCCGCGCTTGTTTGGGCTGCTTCCCGAGCGCTTTGGCCGGCAGTTGGATTATCTGTCGCCGGTTAAGGTGGTGTAGCCAATGGCAGAACGAGCTTTTTGCGTCCACGGTCATTTTTATCAGCCGCCGCGGGAAGATCCGCTGACCGGAAGGGTGCCGCGCGAGGCTGGCGCCGCGCCCTATCAGAACTGGAACGAGCGCATTCACGCCCAGTGTTACTATCCCAACACACTGCTGCGAAATTTTGAACGGATCAGTTTCAATTTCGGGCCTACCCTGTTTGAATGGATGTTTGATTACGATCCCGAGACTCAAGCCAATATCGTCATGCAAGCCATGAAGAATGTGGAAGGCAACGAGGTGGGGAATGCGATGGCCCAGGCGTATAACCACACGATCTTGCCGCTGGCCTCTGAGCGAGACAAGGTCACCCAGGTGCGCTGGGGGATTGCGGATTTCGAGTTTCGCTATGGGTACAAACCCCAGGGGATGTGGCTGCCTGAAACGGGGGCCGATAACGACACGCTGCAAGTGTTGGCGGAATGCGGCATTCAATTTACGATCCTGGCCCCGTGGCAGGCCGAGGCTGAGTCGGTGGACACCACGCATCCTTACCGGGTGAATTTGTTGAATGGGCAAAGCATCGTGGTGTTCTTCTACGATCAGGCTTTGAGCACGCGGGTGAGTTTTGACCCGGCTTCCACGGTCAACGCGGACCGCTTCATGGGTGAGTTGGTCATGCCGCGCTTCCGCTCTGAGTGGGAGGGCAACGGCCGGCCACAATTGGTTATGGTTGCTTCAGACGGCGAATTATATGGACACCACCAACCCTTCCGCGACAAATTCCTGGCTTACTTGCTGGATAAGGCTGCCCGGAATCATGGGGCGGAGATCACGTATCCGGCTTTATGGCTCAAAAAGCACCCGGTGGAAGATGTGATTTCGATCCGCCCGCGGACATCGTGGAGTTGTCATCATGGGGTGACGCGCTGGTCGGGGAACTGCTCCTGCACGCCCAACGGGGAATGGAAGGAACCCTTCCGCAAGGCTTTGAATACGTTGGCGGATGCGATGGACGAGGAATACGAGCGGGCGCTGCGATCCTGGGTCGATGATCCCTGGGAGCTGCGCAACCGCTATATCGACGTGGTGCATGGCGAAGAAACCCTGGAGGAATTGGTTCGCGAGCAAGGCGGTAGACGGCCCGAGGGGCGCGACCTGGAAAAGTTGCAATACTTTCTGCGCAGTCAATACGAGCGGCAGCGCATGTACACTTCCTGCGGGTGGTTCTTCGATGACCTGGACCGCATCGAGCCGCGCAACAACCTGGCTTATGCGGCACAAGCTACCTGGTTGAATCGCCTGGCTACGGGCAACGATCTGACCGAGGCCATTGCCGAAGAATTAACCGCGGTGCGCAGTTGGCGCAGCGGACTCAAGGCTGAGGACGTATTCTTGCAGCACCTTCAGAGAGCCGGGGCGGCCTGGCGGGAGAGGGTGGAAGAGTGATTACCCTCATACCCTGACGGGCACTTTCCCGGCCTTCTCCCTGGGAGGGAGAAGGAGCAGAACGGAGGTTACAACCCGGCCAGCAGCTTTTCGACCTGGTAGCTGGAGGCGCGGGCGGCTTTGAGCAGCTTCTTGCGCATTTCCTGGCAGACCAGCAGGCGCTCGACGAACAAGGAAGCGCTGGCGTTGGGATCGGTGAGGCTGTCGAAGGCCGACATCAACTCAACCCAGCCCACCCACTCTTCAAACGCTTCGCGGTTGAACCAGAGAATATCCTTGTAGCGGTTGACGCCCAAGAAGGCGCGCACCTCGTCATCGGCCAGCCAATTTTGGACCATTTCGAGCAGGGGCTGCTTGCCGCACTGTTTGAACAGGTCTTGGGTGGCGCACAGCAGCTTCAGGCGGGCTACCACCCGGCCAGCGGTGGCGTCATCCAGGCCCAATCCCAGGGCGGTTTCGTGCAAGGATTTGCCGAGCTGCCACTCGTCGATCCAACTGCGGGTGACGGACCCGGGCTGAGCGTCGCCGCTCAGGCGGCCTATGTTTCGCAGGAAGAGGAAACTCACCCAGGCGACCCATTCGGGGAAGTGGTTTTCATCGAGGTGTTCGAGGATGCTGGCCAGGGCCTCGTGATAAGCGGTGGAGCCGGGCAGCGGGAAGCGTTCGTTGATCAAGCGCAGCTTGAGCCCGGCTTCCAGTTCGATATTCAACTGCTCGAGGATGGAAGCAGGGTCGCCGGAAAGACCATTGAGGTCGTTGACTCCGCGCAGGAGGGCCTCCAATTTGCTCTGGGCCTCGGGCAGGAGGTGACCAGGCAACACCTGTCCGGCTGTGGTCAGGCGCTGCCGCGAGAGGAAGGTGATATAGCCGGGGTTGAACAGCTCGCGCAGGGGGCCGAGGACGGGCTGGAGGGTCAACTCGCGCAAGGCCTCGCGCACATCCGGCACGCCGCGTCCGTTGAGGTATTCGTACAGCTTGCGATATGAGCCCCAATCGTCGTCTTTCACGGCGCGGAAATCGAGGAACACGTGATATTCATAGGCGTTGAGCGAGAGGAAAATGCCCTTCTCCTGGATATCCTGGCTGGAAAAGAGGAATTCGAGGCCACTGACCTGATCGCGGGCCAGGATGAAGCCGTTCGGTTCGGCATGGATGGCGAGGCCTTCCGCCAGAGTGCGTTGGGTCATGCGCCGCTCGCCGCCCGCGCCTTTGACCAAGAAACCCGCCGAAGTGCGAATCCATCCCTGCGTGCTGGCGTAACGGTTGTGCACCACCACCAGGGCGCGCTCTGAGCCGAGGCCGTTGGAATAGGCGAAGACGTTCTCATCTACGCCGCCGCCGGTGAAGAAGTCATACAGCAGAAAGTTCTCGACCCCGGCGAACAGGGCTCGGCGGTGGAGGAGGGGAGAAATTTCGCGCGCGTGGCGGTCGATGAGATAGCCGTCAGGTTGCTCTTCCCACAAGGCTTTGCGGAATTCCATGCCGTACTTTTCTGAGTAGCCTTCGAACTGTCCGTGCCCAAACATGGGCAGCCCGGGCATGGTGGCCATCAAGATGGCGATGCCGAAGTACTTGTCGCCCTTGCCGAATTGATCGACAGCGGTGCGCTCGTCGGGGTTGTTCATGAAGTTGACGTAGCGCTTGAGGATTTCTGGATCGAATTCCAGGGTGTTCTTAATTAGGGTGCGGTACTTGTCGTTTTCCTCGTTGCGCAGCATGTTCATGAAGGCGCTGTTATACACGCGGTGCATGCCCAGGGTGCGAACGAAGTAGCCTTCCATGAGCCAGAAGGCTTCGGCCAGCAAGAGGGTGTCGGGCGCTTCGCGAGCCACACGGTCGACCACCTCGCGCCAGAATTCTTGCGGAAAGGCAGCTTCGAAGTCGGCACGGGGAATGCCGTTCTCGGCGCGCGATGGGATGGCTCCGCCACCGCCCGGCTCGGGGAACCACAGGCGCTGATAGTGCTTTTTGGCCAGGGTCATGGCGGCATCGAAACGAATGATGGGGAAGCGCCGGGCCACCGCCAGGATGGTTTGGATGACGGCCTCGCGCACGGCTGCATTGAGGTAATTGAGCTGGGCGGTGTCGTTCCAGGGCATGGTGGTGCCGTCATTGCCGTGGTAGATGTAGCGAGTTTGCCCGTTCCGGTGATCGCGGTACTCGAAGACCACCGAGGCGTCGGTGCGGGTAAAGTAGTGATCCTCGATGCGAATACTCACGGCGGGATCACTGGACAGGTCCGGCCCGGTGAACGTGTAGGATGGGAAGGGCGGATAGGACAGGGATAGGAACCAATCGGGATGATGGACTACCCAGCTCGAATCGATGCCCATGTGGTTGGGAACCATGTCCGAGGCCAGGCGGATGCCGTGCTGCCAGGCGCGATCACGCAGATTGCGATAGGCGTCCTCGCCGCCCAGGTCCCAGGCGACGTCGTAGCTGTGGAGCGAGTAGGCTGAGGCGATGGCTTCCTGATTGCCCATCAACTGCTTGATCTGGGCCGAGGCTTTGCTGCGCTCCCACAGGCCGATGAGCCACAATCCACTGAAGCCGCGGCGGGCCAATTCGGCCAGTTCTTCGTCGGGGATTTGGTCGAGGCGCTTGATTTCGCGGTCGTATTGCTTGCTGAGTTGGTCGAGCCAGACATACGTGTTCTTGGCGATGAGCACCAGGCGCGGCATCCACTCGCGGTCAGGGCTGAAGGCTTCGACCTCCAGCTCGGCTGTGCCGCGGTCGAAGGTTGGGATGACCGTAGGTCCGGGGCCCATGAAGGGCAGCTTTTCCTCTTCTTTGATCAGGTCCAGGCTGGTGAGCAGGCGGTAGAGATAACGCCCGAGCAAATCGCTCCAACGCTCGCGGATATATTCCAATTGGCCCGTGAGGGAGTAAGGCACTGCGATGGCTGGGCTGCGCAGCATTTCGATCAGGCTGTCGCGTTCGGGGCCAAAAGGCGGCTGACTTTCGAAGAAAGTTTGCAACCCGCTGATGATGCGGCGATAGCCAACCCCGGCAGCCAGGTTGGAGTCGTCGAACAATTCGGTGAAAGGGCGGGCGGCGGGATTTTTGTTGGCGATCCACAGCATGAGCATCTCTTCGAGCAGCACCTGGCGGTTGGGAACGCCCTCCGTTTCATCTTCCATGTATTCGGTCAGGGTCTGCTCGCCACGATAGACGGCCAGGGCTGGAAAATCGCCGGCGAATTGGGCCAGAGTCTGGTTGACGACCGCCTCGCCCACCCCGGCGTAAAGGAATTCCAGGGCCTGGGACATGGCCTGGGGATTCACCTGCTTACGATATAGGGCAATGACCAGATGCAGGATTTCATCGATCAACCCCAGGGCGTTGAGCTGCCCGGCCTTGATGGATTCCTCTGGGAAGCGCACCAGGTCGCGGCGGGCATTCATCTTTTGGGCGAAGGTCCGCACAGCGTGGAAGTTGGCGAAAATCACGTTGCCAGTGAGACTGAAGAGCGCCTGATCAAACTGGTATCGATCGCGAGCCTGGCGGGAAACATGGAATTCCATAGGGTTTCCTTTCGATTTAATTACAACGGATGAAGATGTTGAAATTCAGACCCAAAGTACCTGCTCAGAGGGTGGAGAAGCCATCTTCTATCTCTGGCTGAGTAGCTAAGAACTTAATTATTATACAACGGGCGGGGGTTCTTATTGCAGCGAGGTGAAAGCGAAATACGGATTTCTTCCGTGCGCGGACCCCCTCTGGCTAGGGCGTTGGGGGATGGGCGAACCGCGGAAGGGCATAGTACAGGCCGGGCGCATCTTCGAGCTGGACTTCGGCGATCAGTTGGCCGGCGGACACCAGTTTTTGCAGCGTTTTCTCGGTCAAGGGAGCAGGCCAACCGAACATGCGCGCCACATCGGCCTGGCGAGCCGCGCCGACGGATTGAAGGTAGGCGGTGGCCATGTTGCGCCGGGCGTCCGATTCGGTGATAGGGTGAGCCTTCTCGATCACCCAGGGGTAGTGGCGGGCCACAATTTCATAGACGAAAGCGTATTTCCAGGCTCCCACCTGGGCCGTGCCGATGGGCAGGATGCGCAGCGAGGTTTGCAGTTCGTCCAGGGATCGGTTGAAGATCGAGTCACTGCCTTTGCTAGTCAAGCGGGCGGCTTTACGCAAGGCCAGGGTATCCAGGGGGCCCTGATCAAGGATGGCCTCGTAGACAGCCCGCGCCTCAGCGGTGAGCAGGCCGTTTTGATAATCGATGAGGTAATCCTCTTCCGGTGAGCCGTAATTGGGCGAGAGGGCGTAAAATGAAGGGAACAACTCGAGAGAGATGAAGGTGTTGCGGTGTCGCAGCACGCGCGAGTAAAAGACGCGCTTTTGGGGCAACAAACTGTCCTTCCATTCCCAGGTGATGTGTCCGGGGTCGTCGTGCTCGTCGGGGACGGGGCGGTTCCCGGCGGCGGCAGTCCATAGGCTGGGGGCCTCGGCGCCTTTGACCGGCCAGAAGAACGTGAAGCCGCGGGTATTGATCCATTCGACGGCTTCATCTACCGACGCCAAACGCAGCCTCGGCGCAATGCGATAGGTTTGGGCGCGATGTTGAGCGAGGGTTTCTTTGGACAGGGTGAACATGAAGGTCTCGGCGGTTGTTGAGGATGCCTCGTTATTGTAACCCTTTAATACCTGTTCATCCAGGGAGGCCAGGCAGCCTCGCCTTTGGGTAATGTTCTCGGTTTTTACTCGGCCTTCAAGATGTGGGCGACAATATTGGAGCCGCTGCCACCAATGTTCTGAGCCATGCCGTAGACAGCATTCTCCACCTGGGTTCCCACGGCTTCTCCGCGTAACTGTTGGACCACCTCGATGATTTGGTACATACCGGTAGCCCCAACGGGGTGGCCTCGGGCTTTCAGCCCGCCGCGCGTGGCGATGGGGATGCGCCCGGTGGGGCGTATCTCGCCATCCAGGGCCAGGCGGGGGCCTTGACCGCGGGGGGCAAAGCCGCAGGCTTCAAGCGAGAGGGCTGCCATGATGGTGAAGGCGTCATGGGCTTCGAACAGGTCAATGTCTTCTGGGCCGATGCCCGCCTGGGCATAGGCCTGTTTGGCGGATTGCTCGGCAGCGTATAGCCACAGCGGGTCGCGGCGGCTGTGAATGGCGATGGTATCGGTGGCTGAACCCGAGCCAACCACCTTGATGATCCGGGCTCCATTCAGTCGCTGGATATGGTCGGCGGGAACCAACACGGCTGCCGCTGCGCCATCTCCCATTGGGGAAGCGTCGAGCAAGTTGATGGGATCGGCGATCATGGCGGCTTTTTTGTAGGCGGTCTCGCTGATGGGTTCCTGAAAGCGAGCGAAGGGATTGTGGGCGCCGTTGGCGTGGGCATTGATGGAGAAGTTGGCAAAATCATCTTTTTGCCAGCCGTACTCGTGCAGGTAGCGGCGCATGATGAGCGCATTGAGCGCCACGAAGGACAGACCTTGTGAGGCCTCCCAATCCTGGTCGGCTGCGGTAGCCAACTCCGCGGTAATTTCGTCGCCAGGAGAGTCGGTCATTTTTTCCACGCCGGCGGCAATGGCAATGTCGACGGCCCCCGAGGCAACGGCCATGAGCGCGCTGCGAAAGGCGGCTGAACCAGAGCTGCAAGCCGATTCGATGTGCATGGCTTCGCTGAAGCGCAGTCCAACCCAATCGGCGATGTAGGCGCCCAGGTGCTGTTGGTGGTTGGCCGAGCCGCCCATCATGTTGCCGATGTAAAGCGCGTCGGCGTTCTGCAAGCCGGCGTCGGCCAGTGCCGAAAGGACGGCTTCACCGGCCAGCTCGCGCAGCGATTTATCCCAATGTTCGTCGACTTTTGTTTGTCCGATTCCTAAGACAGCGACTTCTCGCATGAATTGTGCCTCCGAGAGTGATGTTCCTGTTGGTACCTTTTCAAATTGTAATCGGATTCACTATCAAAAACCCTCAAAAGCAAGAGGTTCACTCGGATTTGCCGGAGAAGGTTTTTACCATGTCCATTCCCAATGAACCAAGAGAGGTCGCCATTCCCCGCCTGATAGGGCAAGCGAGTATAATCGGGGCATGTTTTTACAGCGCGCCATCGCAATGATTCTCGCCGCGGCGGTCCTGTGTGGATGTGGGGTAACACCTTTGCCACCCACTCCCACAACACCTTCGGTGACGGTGGAAGCGACGCGACCCACCCCAACGAATCCGGTTGCGCCGACCGCGTGGCCGACAGAGGACGACAGGCCCACCTTGTGGATTGACCCGGCTTTGCCAGACTCTTTGCGCGCCGGGTTGAAGCCGCCCATGACTGTACGTCAGACCGACCAGGAATCCGGCGCGGATTACCGTTGGAGGCTGCTGGCTGAGGGAGAAACGACGGCCCTGGACACCTGTCAGGTGTATGTCGCGGTGGTGGCCTTTCCAACCATCCAGAGCGAGGTGAGCAGCGCTGAGCTGCGCAAGCAGTGGCAGCAGGGTGGAGGCCCGGCCCTGTTGGCCTCCGCGGACACGTTGGCGGTTTTTAGCGCGCTTTGGGGCCAGCCTGCTCCGGAGGCGGTCAAGGTTGTGGCCCAGGAAGCGTTGATGGATTCGGCCTGGGAAAATTTTGGACAGATGGCCCTGCTGCCCTTTGAGCAGCTATCTCCGCGCTGGAAAGCGCTGCGCGTGGATGGCCAGTTGCCCTTCGACCGAGATTTCGTCGAGGAGGATTACCCTCTTGCCGCGCGGGCGGGGCTGTTGGCGACCCAAGAGGCGCTGGAAGGATGGGTTCTGCCGGAATCGACTTTCGACCCTTCCAAGATGACCACATTGATCCTGACCGGCGTGACGGCTCTCTCGCGACGAACGGCTCAAACCATCAATGAGCAGGGCGCGGCCTTTTTGTTGAAAGATACCGGCGAATGGCTGCGCTCGGCGGATTTGACTCACGTCAGTAACGAGGTTTCGTTCAACGAGCAGTGCAGTCCGGAGCGAGCCGCCTCCCCCGGGGCGCGCTTTTGCAGTCCCCCGGAGTACATCGAGGTGCTGGAGCTGGCCGGGACAGACATCGTCGAATTGACCGGCAATCATAACCTGGATTACGGACCGGAGGCGTATTTGTACACGCTGAATTTGTACAGGGAGCGCGGCTGGGCCACGTATGGCGGTGGAGAAAACGCCGACCAGGCTCGCCAGGCTGTGCTGATCGAGCACAACGGCAACCGTTTGGCCTTCTTGGGCTGCAACTATGCCGGGCCAGAGCCGGTGTGGGCCGGGGCCGAGACTCCTGGCGCGGCGAAGTGCGACTTGGATTGGTTCGAGACGGAGGTCCGCCGCCTGGCCGGTGAGGGCATCCTGACCGTGGTCACGTTCCAAACCTTTGAGTCGGAGGATTACAAGCCGGCTACCATGCAGCGAGCCGGAGATTTTCGGCGCATGGCGGCGGCTGGGGCGGTGGTGGTGAGCGGGAGCGCTTCGCATTGGCCGCAGACCTTTGAGTTTGCCGGTGACAGTTTGCTGCACTTCGGGCTGGGAAACCTTTTCTTTGACCAGATGGAGCGCCCGCAAACCAGGCAGGCTTTTCAGGATAAGCATATATTCTATGATGGGCGATATTTGGGTGTGGAAATCTTGCCCACTTTGCTGGAAGACGCTGCCCGTCCACGGCCCATGACGGGAGAAGAGCGCGGGGCATTTTTGAAAACGATTTTTGAAGCCGGAGGCTGGTAATGAAGCGGTGGATCAGGCGTTGTAGCGCGATTTTGATGGGCCTCGGATTGTTGGCGGCCTGCGCGGGGACGAACACGCTTGCGCCGGAACCCAGCCGGACGCCGTTTCAACCGGTGGTGAATTCGGCCACCCCCAGCCTGACGCCGATACCTTCGGCGACTTCTACGCCCGTGACGCCCACCGCCACGCTGACCCCCACCGCGACGGTCACGCCGACCCTGCCACCCCAACCGGCGGCATGGGCAGAGGAGACTGTTCCAGATGGACTGCGGGCGGCCCTGCTGCCCGCGGGTTGGGTCTGGACGGACGACCCCGCCCGCGCCTGGGTGCAGGTCGTATCCGACGAAAGCTCGATCGATTGGGTGTACGCGTTGGCGGCGCCATTTTCGACGATCACGGACGAGGTTGGCCTGGAGGAGATCAAGGGGGCCTGGGCCGGGCAGGGCAGCCCTACCTTTGGCGAGAAGCCGCTGTTGGTCTCGCCTTCCACGTTGGCGGTATTTAGCCACCTGTGGGGCGCGCCTGCCTTGGGCGCGGTGAATGTTTTGGGGGATGAAGAGCTGTTGGAACGGGCCTGGGCCGATGCGCCTGCCTGGGCCATCCTGCCCTTTGAACAACTGGAACCGCGCTGGAAGGTGCTGCGCGTGGATGGCCAGTCGCCTTACAGCAAAAATTTTGACCCTTCCAGCTACCCATTGAGCGCGCATTTTAGTTTGCGCGGCGAAGCAGACCACCTGGAGCAGTTTAGCGCGGCCTGGAACGGCGACACCCTGACCAACCGGGACTCCGCGCGCATGACCGTGGTAATGTTGACGGGCACGACCGCGCTGGTGCGCGCCATTGGGGCAAAAATGGAAACCAATGGGATGACCTACCCGGCCCGCGATATCCGCGACTGGTTGCTGGAGCCTGATTTCACCCACGTGAGCAACGAAGTATCTTTCAATCCATCGTGCCCCAACGCGGACCCATTCCAGCCGAACTTGATGTTTTGCAGCCGGCCTGAGTATATTCAATTGCTGGAAGATATCGATGTGGAACTGGTCGAGCTGAGTGGCAATCACAACAATGATTGGGGCCGCACAGCTTTCAACTATTCCCTGGATCTATACCGTGAACGAGGCTGGCAGTGGTTTGCGGGGGGCAGCAATGCGGAAGAGGCTCGCCAGGCGTTGAAGATCGAGCACAATGGCAACAAACTGGCCTTCATCGGTTGTAACTGGGCCGGTCCGCCATCGGTGTGGGCCACGGAGGATGAGCCCGGTGCGGCGCAATGTGATTTGTACTGGCTGGAAGGCGAACTGGCCACCCTACGCGCCGAGGGCTACATTCCGGTGTTTACCTTCCAACACACGGAGTTATACACGCCGGCGGGGTCGGACACACAGCGGCGCGACTTTCTGCGCATGGCCGAGGCAGGAGCTGCCATCATCAGCGGGAGCCAGGCGCACTTTCCGCAGGGCTTTGAATTCGCAAACAATGCGTATATCCACTACGGGTTGGGGAATTTGTTCTTTGACCAGATGGACACGCCGGTGGATGGCACGCGCCGCGAGTTCCTCGACCGGCACATCTTTTACGATGGGCGTTATCTGGGCACGGAATTGCTCACGGCGATCCTGGAGGATTATTCCCGCCCTCGCCCGATGACCGACGTAGAGCGGGCGGAGTTCCTGGAGTATATTTTCTTGGCCAGCGATTGGTAGGAAGCGCCCTACGCACCTCTTTGCTTTTACCGCACTCGCACGGGGCGGAAGAGGGATTGGTTGAAACCGGAGAGTTGGTCGGGTGGGGTGGCCAAAAGGGCAGATTCGACACGCAAGGCATCGTGGCGCAGTTGGGCTACGTCCACGCCGCGGCAGTGATCGGGGAACGGCGCTAACCAGCCCTTGCTATAGTTGAGCATTTTGACGGCGCCGCGATAGTTGCCGCGGCGGATGTGGTAGTAGGCTACGCCGACCTGGAGAATGCCACGATACAACTCGCGGATGGGGCCTTTTTCGTCACGCCAGGCCAGCTCCAACTCTTCGTGGGCGGCGAAGTAATCGCCGGCGTTGAACAGAGCGATGCCTTTTTGTGCCAATGGGTGCAGTTCACCGTCGCAGCAATCATTCAGGTCGAGGGGAGGCCAGGGGCTGGAGGGCATGGCAGAGATTATAAGCGATATAATTGAATCGAGTTGATCATTTCTCAGCAGCGAGGCGATTATGGCGGATTGGATTCCGGACGATCAAATACTTCCCATGAGTTTGGAACACAATTTTTGGACCTGGTCGGCCCAAGCCAGAGTCAAGCCGATCCCGGTGACGCAAGCCAAAGGCGTGTACTTTTGGGATGCGCAGGGCAAGCGCTACCTGGATTTCAACTCGATGGTGATGTGCGTCAATATCGGTCACGGCAACGAGCGTGTGATCGAGGCCATCGTGAAACAGGCCCGCGAGCTGCCCTTTGCCGGGCCTGGCATGGCCACCCGCCCGCGAGCGGCGCTGGGAAGGCTGCTCTCAGAAATATTGCCCCAGGGCTTGACCCGTTACCTCTATACCCTGGGCGGCGCGGACGCCAACGAGAATGCCATCAAGTTGGCGCGCGGCTACACGGGTAGGTTCAAGATCCTTTCTCGCTACCGGTCTTATCATGGGGCCAGCTTTGGGGCGATGGCCGTCACCGGTGACCCGCGCCGCACAACCTGGGAACCGAGCGTGATGCCTGGGACCGTGCACTTCCTGGACCCTTACCGCTACCGGTCCACCTTCCACCGCACCAACCCGCGGATTTCAGAAGCCGAGTTCTGCCAGGATTATCTCAACCATCTGGAAGAAATCATTCAGTACGAACGCCCGGAGACAATCGCGGGCATATTGATCGAGTCGGTAACCGGGACCAATGGGGTGATCGTACCGCCGCAAGGATACATGCAAGGCGTTCGGCAGTTATGCGATCGTTACGGCATCGTGATGATTTGCGACGAAGTGATGAGCGGCTTTGGGCGCACCGGGCGCTGGTTTGCGGTGGATCATTGGGATGTGAAACCCGATATCCTGACGATGGCCAAGGGACTCACCTCGGGCTACGCGCCGTTGGGGGCGGTGGCCATGCGAGAAGAGATCGCGGCGGCTTTCAACGAGCGTGAGTATGTGGGTGGGCTCACCTACAATGGTCATCCCATCTCACTGGCGGCAGCTTGCGCTGTGATCGAGGTGATGCAAGCAGACGGGCTGGTGGAAAAATCGGCGCAGATGGGCCAGGTGATGGGTGAGATGTTGGCGGAACTGGTCGAGCGGCATCCCTCGGTGGGCGAGGTGCGCAACATTGGCCTGTTCGGCATTGTGGAGCTGGTGAGAGACCAGAAGACGCGCGAGCCGATGGCTCCGTTCAACGGCGGCAGCGCCGAAATGACGGCGCTGCGTAAGGCGCTTCTGGACAATGGTTTGTTCGCTTACACTCACTGGCACACCGTGCTCATTATTCCGCCGTTGATTATCACCCAGGAACAATTACAGGAGGGCTTTGCGATTTTAGATCGCGCCCTGGATGTTACGGATCAGGCAGTGAAAGCGGCCTAGTTTTCGGGTAGAATTGGCCCAACTATGTTGAATGGCTTGGAGCAAAGGAGCTACCGATGAATTTTAGCTTGAACGACCTCTCTGGCGCAGAAGAAGGACATCAGCAGCATCCCTACAAGGTGTTGATTTTAGGTTCGGGCCCGGCGGGCCTGGCAGCGGCTTTATATGCGGCGCGGGCTGAGCTGAATCCGCTGGTTTTGACCGGCATGGAGCTGGGTGGGCAGGCCGCGCTGACCCACACGATTGAGAATTACCCTGGTTTTCCTGAGGGCGTGGGGGGATCGCAATTGGGTGAGCTGTTCCAGAAACAGGCCGAGCGCTTTGGGGCGCGGGTTGAGTTTGACACGGCAACGGAGGTGGATCTGAGCCAGCGGCCATTCACGGTAAAAACCTACGGGCAGGAGTTCAAAGCTGAGACATTGATCATCTCCACCGGAGCCAGCCCCTCGCACCTCAACGTGCCAGGCGAGGTGGAATTGACCGGCAAGGGCGTTTCTTACTGCGCCACGTGTGATGGATGGTTCTTCAAGGATAAAAAAGTGGCCGTGGTAGGCGGCGGAGATTCCGCCCTGGAAGAAGCCATTTTCCTGACCCGTTATGCCACCTCGGTAACGATTATTCATCGCCGCGATGAGCTGCGCGCAGGGGCCATTCTGCAATCACGGGCGAAGACCAATCCCAAGATCCGCTTTATCTGGGACACGGTGGTGACCGAAGTGGTGGGCAAGGACGCGGTGCAGACCTTGAAGTTGAAGAACGTCAAAACCGGCGAGGAAAGTGATTTCGCCACCGATGGGTTATTTATTTTCATCGGCCACAAACCAAACACCTCGATGTTTGTTGGTAAGCTGGAGATGGACGCGGGTGGTTATATCGTGGCCGACAAGCGCATGCAAACCAGCGTGGCGGGGGTATACGCAGCGGGTGAAGCCTGTGACCCGATCTTCCGACAGGTGATCACTTCGGCGGGGATGGGCGCGGCAGCGGCTATGCAGGCAGCCAAGTTCTTGGAAGAAAACGAGGCCTAGTCGATTTTATTCACCAACAAAAAAACGGCGCACTTGCGCCGCTTTTTTGTTGGGTTCGTTTCTACGGCCCGGTAATGACCGTCCAGCTAAAGGTTCGCACGACGGAAACTCCGCCAGCGGGCTCCCACACGGGGTTGCCCGTATCAGAGTCCGTGCCGGTCTGGCGCACAGGCAGGACGGTCCAGCGGAAGATGTGCGGATTTCCGGCAGCCGGGCGCAACTCGTCGGGGACGATGAACTTGGTATCGGTGACATATTCGACTACCTTGACACCGGTTCCGGCGGTCAAATCCTCGAGGGTCACCGCGTAGGCTTCATTGGCGCGCAGCTCGCCCACCGAGGCCCACTGCAGGGTGATGACGTCCGCTCCGGTGAAGGGGGCTCCATCGGCCGGGAGCAGCAGGTTGGGCGCGGCGTAGGGTGGAA
>CAYOHX010000081.1:0-22221 GCA_964403875.1 uncultured Anaerolinea sp.
CAAACCCCGATCCCCCCAACGGCAGCGCCGACCGAAACACCAGCTTGTGGTGGGGGTGGGTACCCGGCTCCGCCCGGTTGCCCCACCTTTGCATACCCGAGCCCGTGACGAGGCTGAGCTATAATTAACTCGTGAACTATCTGGCGGCAGTGTTGGTATTGATTCTCCCTGGCCTGGCTTTGCTGGCCTGGCTGGATGGACGCAAGCGAGATGTCTTCCTGGGGCTGGCCGATTCGATTGCCCTGAGCGTCTCGCTGACCACCCTGTTTGGACTGGCCTGCTTCCTGCTGGGCTTTTCGCCGGGGGTGTGGGGCGGGCTGGTTTTCTACGCATTGGCGCTGTTGGCCTTGACCGCAGCCCTGTTGCGCCAGAATTGGGCCCTCGCCGGGGCGAAAAATTTGCTGCGCCGGGCCTGGCGGCCCGCGTTAGCTGCTCTCTTCGGGTTGGCTTTGCTGGCGGGGGCCGTGGCCTGGCGGTTCTATCAGGCTCGTCCGCTGGCTTTTCCGGCCTGGGTTGATTCTGTCCAACACACCCTGGTTACCATCCAGATCATCGAAACGGGCGGCCTGCCTGACACCATGGACCCTTACCTTCCAGGCGCGCCCTTCTATTATCACTACGGTTTTCACATCCTGGCGGCGGCCTTTGCGCAATGGACCGGCATGGCCCCCGACCAGGCTGTGCTGTGGTTGGGACAGTTCATCCATGCCCTGTTAGGATTGGGTATGTACAGCCTGGGGCGCTCGCTGGGCTTGAAAAAAGGTGGTTCGCTCCTTGCGGCTTTGCTGGCCACTTTTGTCATGCAAATGCCAGCTTACTATCTGACCTGGGGCCGCTTTACCCTCCTGACCGGTTTGGCGGTTCTTTTTCCGGCCATGTCGGCAGCCCTGGACGTGCGCCGCAAGCCCGATGATGGGGCTGCCCTGCTGCGCCTGGGTGTTCTGATCGCCGGGCTGTGCTTGACGCACTATCTGGCGGTTGTGATGATGGTGCTGTTCTTGGGAATTTTGGGTGTGGAAGCCCTGGTGCGCGACTTGCGCGGCCGAAGGCCATTTTTGAGCTTTTCTTTATTGCGTCTGGCAGGCCCATCGCTGCTCGGAGCGCTGGCGGCGTTGCCCTGGATGCTGCGCGTCTTGCAAAACCAACCCGCTTCGTTGGATGTGGTCCTGCCCGGCGAGGGCGCTGCCGATTGGACTTACCTGACCTATTTATTGGGCCCGCGCTACAATCACATCTTGATGGGAATGGCGGCGGGGGCTTTTGCTTTGAGTCTGCTCATGCTTGGACTGGAATTGGCCCACAAGCGCCCCGACAACCACACTGCCGTGCGGGCGGGCTTTGCGCTTTGGACGCTGCTGCTCTTGCTGCTGGCACTTCCGTTTGGGCTGCGGCTGGGCCCCTTTCGCCCCGATCATTACGTAATCATCCTGTTCATCCCCGCTTCCATCTGGTTGGGCGGCCTGCTGGCCGAATCCGCCGCGGCAATCCGGGAGGTTTGGAATCGTTGGGCGGGGTGGGGGGCGATGCTGTTGGTGATGGCTTTACTGGTGGGGTTGGGCCTTCGCGAGACGAGGAGCGTGCTCAACCCGGTCACCTTGTTGGCCGACAAAATGGACCGCGCCGCCCTGGACTGGGTGAATCAAAACGTTCCAGACACAGCGAGGTTTTATATTAATGCCACCCATTGGCAGGGCGGCGTCTACCGAGGGCTAGATGGCGGCGCATGGATCGTCCCTTATACGGGGCGACAGGCATTGGTCCCCCCAATTTCGTATATGTGGCTGCCCGAAGAAGAGTATACTAAAATCAATGGCTGGGCCCAACAGACAACTCGTCTCAAAGGCTGCACGCCCGATTTCTGGCAGCTTGTCCGCGAGGCAGGTCTGACTCACGTCTATTTGCGTCAAGGCCGCGGAACTTTGCAGCCAGAGATGTTAACCGACTGCCCGCGCTTGCGGGTGGTTTACCGCGAAGGAGGAGTTTGGATCTATGAGATTCTGCTCCCGTAACACCGGATCGAGCCGGATTGTGAAAATTTCCACCAATCCCCGGCTTGTGATATACTTAATTGGACTAGCCAGAGAAATAAGATAAATTTGGAAGGATTTGATATGCTCGCGCCCTACATCCCCCTGGTCGTGATAATTCTTCTTGCGGTTGTGCTGGCCGTGCTGGTTGTAATCATCGGCCATTCGTTTGGCCCGAAGCGCCCAACGCCCAAAAAAGCGCTGCCTTACGAATCCGGCATGGTTCCCTATGGCCCCGGTACGCGGCGGATGACCGTTCGCTATTACTTGATCGCCGTCTTATTCATTTTGTTTGACATCGAGGTGGTGTTTTTCATGCCCTGGGCCGTCGCTTTCCGCGATCTAGGCTGGCAGGGCTTTGCGCTCATGATGGCATTTGTGATTGTTTTAGAGGTTGCCCACTTATATGCGTGGAAAAAAGGAGCGCTGGAATGGGAGTAGAACAAAAACTAGGCAATATGGGGGTCGTTACCACCAAGTTGGAGCAGTTGGTGAACTGGTCGCGCACCAATGCCATGTGGCCTATGTTGTTTGGCCTGGCTTGCTGCGCGATTGAAATGATGGCGGCCCAGGCCGCCAATTACGACATGAGCCGCTTTGGCATGGAACTTATGCGCGCCAGCCCGCGCCAGTCCGACTTGATGATCGTGGCGGGGCGGGTGAGCCGCAAGATGGGTCCCGTGCTGCGTCGCCTGTATGATCAAATGCCTTACCCGAAGTGGGTGATTGCGATGGGCGACTGCGCCTCTTGCGGCGGCGTCTTCAATAACTACGCGATTTTCCAGGGCGTGGATGAAATCGTCCCGGTGGATATTTATGTCGCTGGCTGCCCGCCGCGCCCCGAGGGCCTCATTCACGGCGTGTTGACCCTGCACGATAAGGTCAACCACGAAAAATTGAGCAAGTGGTCGTAAAGGAGCGGCATGGACGAAAAACTTTCTCCCATCGTTTCCGCTTTGGTCGAGCGTTTTGCCTGCGAGGCTCAGGAATTCCGCGGCGAGGTTAGCCTGATCGTTGCGCCCGAGCGCCTGGTCGGTCTGATGACCGCTCTCCGCGATGAATTTGCCTTTGAGCAGTTGGTAGATATTACCGCTGTAGATTACTATCCCCAGGAAGCTCCGCGCTTCCATGTGGTCTACCACGTGCGCTCGCTCAGCCAGGGGCTGGTGCTATGCCTGCGCGTGCCGCTGGTGGGCAACGCCCCCAGCCTGGATACCGCCGAAAAAGTTTATCCCAACGCCAACTGGTATGAGCGCGAGGTCTACGATATGTTTGGCGTCACCTTCATCGGGCATTCAGACATGCGCCGCATCATCATGCCCGCCGATTGGCAGGGCCACCCCCTGCGCAAAGATTTCCCGCTGGGGTACGAAGAAGTGCAGTTCACTTTCAATTTCGATACCGTCAGCAAGCGCAAACCGCATCCCAAGGAGTAGCACAGCTCTATGACCGACATTCGTGAAGTCACGGTAGATGAGTTAAGGCACCTGGTTTCGGAACGCGCTGCGCAAGGCGAAACCATGCTGCTGAACATGGGTCCGCAGCATCCCAGCACCCACGGCGTGTTGCGCCTGTTGTTGGAGCTGGACGGCGAAATCGTCGTTAGCTGTATTCCCGACATCGGTTTTCTCCACACCGGCGTTGAAAAAAACATGGAGAACAAGAATTACCAGCAGGCCGAAGTCATGACCGACCGGCTGGATTATCTCCACCCCATCGGCAACAACCTGGTGTACTGTTTGGCAGTCGAAAAGCTCTGCGACCTGGACGTGCCCCCGCGCGCCCAGGCCATTCGCGTCATCCTGGCCGAGTTGACCCGCCTCAATTCGCACCTCCTCTGGCTGGGAACCTCGGCCCTCGATCTGGCGGCCATGTCCGTGTTCCTTTACTGCATGAGGGAGCGCGAGAAAATCTTGGATATCTTCGAATTGGTCTCGGGCCAGCGCATGATGACCACATACCTGCGACCCGGCGGACTGTGGCGCGACGTGCCGGTGGAGTTCGAGGAAGCCGTCTACAAGTTCCTCGAAACCATGCCCAGCCAGATCGATGAGTATCAGGATTTGCTCGATACCAACGAGCTGTTCATCGACCGCACCAAGGGCATCTCCGTCATCCAGAGCGAAGAAGCGGTGAGGTGGGGCATCACCGGGCCAATCCTGCGGGCAGGTGGCATGGCTTACGACTTGCGCAAGGCCCTGCCCTATTCGGGTTATGAGCAGTACGACTTCAATATTCCCACCCGCACCGAAGGCGATATCTACGCCCGTTACGCGGTGCGCATCGATGAAATGCGCGAGTCGCTCAAGATCATCCGCCAGGCGCTGAACAAGCTGCCCTTTGGCCCCGTGCGCAGCAACAATCGCAAGTACGTGCCCCCGCCGCGCTCCGAACTAGGCGTGAGCATGGAAGCGCTCATCCACCACTTCAAGCTGTGGACCGAAGGATTCACGCCGCCCCTGGGCAGCGTCTATGCTGCGGTTGAATCGCCGCGCGGCGAGCTGGGCGTGTTCATGGAGAGCGACGGCTCGGCCAAGCCCTACCGGGTGCACTACCGCACCCCCACCTTTGCCAACTTGCAGATTATGCCCCTGCTCGCTCGTGGGCATTTCGTGGCCGACGTGGTCGGCGCGATTGGAAGTATCGACATTGTCCTGGGAGATGCTGACCGGTGAACCAACTCCTCAACCTCTATTCCGCTGAAGTGCAGCGCATCCTGGTAAAATATCCGCCAGAGTATAAGCGCTCGGCGGTGATGCCGCTGTTATATCTGGCCCAACGCGCCGAAGGCTACGTGCCCAAGCAAGCTCTGGCCGATATTGCCGAGATCGTGGGGATTTCTACCACCGAAGTTTCCTCGATTGTGGGCTTCTACACGCTCTATTATGATGAACCTGGTGGCCGCTACCGCATCCAGGTATGCACCGATCTGCCCTGCGCCCTGCGGGGGGCCGATCGCTTCTTGCACGAGCTGTGCGAGCGGTTGGGTATTGAAGAAGGCCAGACCACCTCGGACGGGTTGTTCACCGTCGAGGCGGTCAAATGCCTGGCGGCCTGCCACCGCGCGCCCATGTTCCAGGTGCAGGGCGATGGGGATATCGCCTACCACGAAGATCAGACCGTGGAACTGACCCTGGCCTGGATGGATGAGGTTCGCGCGCGGGTTGCGCAGGAGAAGGAGGCCAAATGAGCGAACATTTCCTGCTGCGGCACCGCGACATTCCGGGCATTGACCGCCTGGATGTCTATCGCCAGCACGGCGGCTTTGAGACCGTTAAAAAGGTCATCACCACCCTGCGCCCCAGCGAAGTGCTCAACGAGGTGAAGGTCTCGGGGCTGCGCGGGCGCGGCGGCGCGGGTTTCCCCACCGGGGTCAAGTGGAGCTTCCTGCCGGACAATCTCTGGCCTCATTACGTGGTGTGTAACGCCGACGAATCGGAGCCGGGTACCTTCAAAGACCGCGAAATTATGGAGAGCAATCCGCTTCAATTCCTGGAAGGCCTGATGATGGCTGCCTATGCCGTTCAGGCCAAAGTGGCCTACGTCTACTTGCGCGGCGAGTTCTGGCAGGTGGCGCAATTCCTGGATGAGAAGATTGCCGAGATGGAAGCCGCCGGACTGCTGGGCGACAACCTCTTCGGTACCGAAACCTCTATCCGACTACATACCCACCTGGGCGCGGGCGCTTACATCTGCGGTGAAGAAACCGCGCTGCTCGAGTCGCTGGAAGGCAAGATGGGCCAACCCCGTTTGCGCCCGCCTTTCCCGGCGGTGTACGGCCTATATGGCAAGCCCACCGTGGTCAACAACGTGGAGACCCTCACCAACCTTCCGCCCATCCTCGAGAAGGGCGCGTCCTGGTACAAATCCTTGGGCACCGAAAAGAGCCCCGGCGTGAAGATCTTCAGTCTGTCGGGCAACGTGCAGCGCCCTGGCAACTATGAATTACCTTTGGGCACAACCTTCCGCGAGCTGATCTATACCCACGGCGGAGGGTTGGCCGAGGGTCGCAAGGTCAAGGCCATTCTCCCGGCGGGCGCGTCCTCCAGCATTGTCCGCGTCGACGACGATAAAATTCTGGATACGCCCATGGATTACGAATCCGTTGCGGCCATCGGCTCCCAGTTGGGCTCGGCCTCGGTCATCGTTTGCGATGACACAGTCAACATGGCCTGGCTGGTGGAAAAGACGGTGAATTTCTTCAAGCACGAATCCTGCGGTAAATGCACTCCTTGCCGCGAAGGCACCTTCTGGATGAACCGCATCGCCGGGCGCATTGCCTCGGGTAAGGGCACGGCCGCCGATATCGACCTGCTCGATAACGTGGCCCGCCAGATTGCTGGAAAGTGCCTGTGCGCCCTGGGCGAATTCAGTGTGATGGCCGTCCAAACCGGCATCGCGCAGTTCCGCCCCGATTTTGAAGAAAAAGTCAATGGTCAACCGACAGCGAGGGTTTAATGGCAAAAGAAGTAACCCTGACGATTGATGGGAAAAGTGTGACCGTTCCGGCGGGAACCCTGGTGGTAGATGCGGCCAAACGGGTCGGCATTGACATCCCGGTCTTCTGCTACCACCCAAAGATGGAGCCGGTGGGCATGTGCCGTATGTGCCTGGTAGAAATTGGCCGCCCGGTCATCGATCGCGCCACGGGCCAGGTAGTGATGGACGAGAACGGCAATCCCAAAATGCAGTTTGGTCCCAAACTGGAAACGAGCTGCACCACGCCCGTTTCAGAGGGCATGGCGGTGGTCACCGACTCGGCCAAAGCCGTGGATGGCCGCCGTGAGGTGATTGAGTTCATTCTCACCTCCCACCCCTTGGACTGCCCAATTTGCGATAAGGGCGGTGAATGCCCCCTGCAAAATCTCACCATGGCCCACGGGCCAGGAGAGAGTCGCTTCTTGATCGACGAAAAGATGAAGCTGGAAAAGCATGTTTCCTTGGGCGAACTCATCTTCCTGGATCGCGAGCGCTGTATTCAATGCGCGCGCTGTGTGCGCTTCCAGTCCGATATCGCCGGCGACCCGGTCATTGGCTTCAATCACCGCGGGCGGGCGCTGGAAATCGTCACCCACTCTGAGCCGGGCTTCGACTCATACTTCTCCGGCAACACAACCGACATTTGCCCGGTGGGCGCGCTGACCACGGCGGACTTCCGCTTTGGGGCGCGGCCCTGGGAGCAGAAACCCGCCGCTTCGCTGTGCTCGCACTGCCCGGTGGGTTGCAACATGACCTACAACGTGCGCCGCGAGGCTGCCTCGGGCGGCAAGCTGGTCATCAAGCGCGCCATGCCTCGTCAGAACGAACAGGTCAACGAGATTTGGATGTGCGACAAAGGCCGTTTTGCCTATCACTTCGCCGAGAGCCCCGAGCGCTTGAGCAAACCCCTGGTGCGCAAGGGTGGCAAGCTGGTGGAAGTAGAATGGGACGAAGCCTTGCGCGCCGCCGCCGAAGGCCTGCGCGGAGCAGGGCAGGTGTTGGCGTTGGCCGGTGGCCGCCTGCCCAACGAAGATTTGTTTGCCCTGGGCAAACTGGGCAAACCGGTGCTCTACACCGAGCACGGTGGCGGCGACCTGGTTGCGCAGATCGGTTTGCAGCCAGGCAGCAACCTGGGTGATTTGGGCAAAGGCAGCGTCATTCTGGTCATCGCTTCTGATTTGCATGAAGAAGCTCCCATCTGGTGGCTGCGCCTCAAAGACGCCGCCAAGCGCGGCGCGCATCTGATCGTTGCCGGCGCGCGTCCCACCCGCCTCGAAGAATACGCCGCCCAGGTCATTCGCTACCGATACGGCGAAGAAATCGCTGTGCTGCAATCCTTCCTGGACGGAGCCGACCCGGCTTTCAACAATGCCGAGAATGCGGTCATCTTCTTTGGAAACGAGGGCATGGACCTGGCCGGTTCGAGCGCGTTGGCGCAAGCCTGCGCCGAGCTGCTGGCCAAAACCAACCACACCGGGCGCGCCAACAACGGCCTGGTGGGGGTGTGGGCCCAGGCCAATGCCCAGGGAGCCTGGGAGCTGGGTTTCCGCCCCAGCGCCGATCTGGCCTCCGAGCTGGCTGAAGCGGGCGCGGTGTACATCGCGGCGGCTGACCCCGCCGGAGACGACCCGGCCCTGGCGGCTGCCCTGGAGAAAGCTGGCTTCGTGGTTGTGCAGGAGCTATTCCTCTCCGAAACCGCTGCGCGCGCCGCCGTGGTGCTGCCGGTTCAATCCAACATGGAACGAGAAGGGACTTACGTGTCCGGTGAGCGCCGTTTGCAGCGCTTTTACCCGGTCATTTATCCGCCCGCGGGTAGCAAGCCCGATTACGAGGCCATCGCCCAGGTGGGCGCATTGATCGACATGCCCGTCGAGGGACGAGCAGCGTCGTTGTTGTTCGCAAAACTAGCCGCCGAGGTCAAGGCCTTCAACGGGCTCACCTATCAGGCTCTGGCCCAAAAGGTGGAGCAGTGGCCGCAGGTGGGCCGCGCCGACCTGTACTATGGCGGCACGGCTTATGACAACAAGTTGGGCGTGGGTGTACCGCTCCCGGCTGCGGGCTGGCAAGGCAGCGCCGGTGCAGTCGCCCATCCCACGGGCGTGCCGAAGTTGGGCGCGGAGGAAATCTGGCTGGTTCCCGTCACGCGTTTGTATGACAGTGGGCAGACCGTGAAACACTCCAAACTGCTCGATCAGCGCCGGGCCGCCCCCACCTTGGCCCTGCATCCCGACACGGCCGCGCAATTGGGCGTGGAAGGTGGCGCGCAGGTGAGGATTGAAGAAGCGCTGCTCATGGTTGTTGTGGATGACTCTGTTCCAGCCGGCGTGGGGCTGTTCCCACGCAGCACGGGCCTTCCCTCTTCCGCCCCCCGGGCGGCCAAACTCCACCGCGTTGCGGAAACGGCGAGGTAAGCATGATAGGTGAAGTGATTCTCGAAGCGTTGTGGAAAGGCGTTTGCGTCCTGCTTTTCTTGACCGCCGGGTTTGCCTACCTGACCCTGTTCGAGCGGCGCGTGTTGGCTCGCTTCCAGGTGCGCTTGGGCCCCAACCGGGCCGGGCCGTTTGGCCTGCTCCAGCCCATTGCGGACGCTTTCAAGCTCATCTTCAAAGAAGAGCTCATCCCCAGCTACGCCGACAAGGTGCTGTTCGTGCTGGCCCCCATCATCACCGTCATTCCGTCTCTCATCGTGCTGGCGGTGGTGCCTTTTGGTGAGCCCATCAACCTGTTTGGCAAGATGGTTAATTCGTATGTGGCCGATGTCAACGTGGGCATCCTTTACATCATGGCGGTGACCTCTATTTCCGTGTACGGCATCACCCTGGCGGGGTGGTCGTCGAACAACAAATACGCCACCATGGGCGGGCTGCGCTCCACGGCTCAGATGATCAGCTATGAAATCGCGATGGGCTTCTGTTTCATCGTGCCGGTGCTGCTCTCTGGATCGATGAGCCTGGTGGATATCGTCCAGCACCAAAAAGAAACCCTGTGGTATGTCTTCATGCAGCCGGGCGCCGCGGTCATCCTGTTCATCACCATGCTGGCCGAGGTCAACCGCGCTCCCTTTGATATGCCCGAAGCCGAGCAAGAGCTGACCGCGGGCTACCACTCCGAGTACTCCGGCATGAAGTTCGCCTTGTTCTTCATGGCCGAATACATCAAGATGATTGCCGTGTCGGTCATCTTTGTGACCCTGTTCCTGGGCGGACATCACTTCCCCTTTGTCGACCAAATCCCCGTGATTGGTCCCTACATGGGCCCGGTGGTGATGCTGGCCAAGACGGTGGTGATGTTGTTCATTATTGTGTGGATTCGCTCCACCCTGCCGCGCATTCGCTACGACCGTTTGATGGCGTTCGGCTGGAAGATCCTCTTCCCGCTTGCGCTGCTCAGCGTGTTGGTGACGGCTGTGGTGGTTTTACTGGTGTAATCCAGACGGGAGGATCGCGATGCTCAAAGGATTGTTTACCACGCTCAAAGAATTGATCGGCAAGCCGGTCACCGTGAGCTACCCGGAGCAAAAGCGCCCCGTGCGCCCGCGCTTCAAAGGGCGGCACACGCTCAAGCGCTATGATAACGGCCTGGAAAAGTGCATCGGCTGCGCGTTGTGCGCCGCGGCCTGCCCGGCGGATGCCATCTTTGTGGAAGCCGCCGAGAACACCGACGAAGAGCGCTATTCGCCCGGCGAACGTTACGCCAGCACGTACGAAATCAACTTCCTGCGCTGCATCTTCTGCGGCTTCTGCGAAGATGCTTGCCCCACCGAAGCCATTGTCCTCGGTGACAACTACGAACTGTCCTACACGGACCGGGCCAGCGCCATTTATCCCAAGGAACTGCTGCTCGAGCCGGTGCCGGATGGCGTTCAGACCACGCCCCAGAAAACCCCGCCGGGCGAGTTCACCCGCTCGGTGCCCGTGATGCAAGACCCGACCGACTGAGCCGGTCACGAGAGGAGAGAGAAATGCTGGTTGTCTTCTTCATTCTGGCCTTTGTTGCGGTGGGCACTGCCTTGAGCATGTTGATCACCCGCAGCTCGATCTACGCGGCTCTGTTCCTGGTTCTCAACTTCGCCACGGTGGCGGTGCTGTACCTGATCCTGGGCGCGCCTTTCATCGCTTTGACCCAAATCACCGTGTATGCCGGATCGGTGGTGGTGTTGTTCCTGTTCGTCATCATGTTGTTGGGCGCCGAGCGCTTGCCGGGCGGCGAATCGCTCAAGTGGCAGCGCTTGGTGGCGGTCATTCTGGCTGTGGTGCTGACAGCCGATTTTGGCATCAAGATGGTTGGCAACAACACCGCCCTCACCTCGGTTACTGCCCCCCCCGCAGGTTACGGGGCCCCGGCTGAGATTGGCAAGATTTTGTTCACCAAATACGCGTTCCCGGTGGAAATCACCGCCATCATCCTGCTCGTAGCTGTGGTTGGCGCGATCTTGCTGGCCAAGCCTGATGACAAGTCGTCCGTGCGGGAATCACTGCGGAAGAAAACGGATCAGGAGGGATAGGCGATGGATACGATACCTGTAGCTTACTTGTTAGCCTTGTCGGCGGTCTTGTTCATCCTGGGCATTCTGGGTGTGCTGCTCAAGCGCAACGCCCTGGTGGTGTTCATGTCGCTTGAGTTGATGCTCAACTCGGCCAACCTGGCCTTCATTTCCTTTGCCCGCGCGTTCGAGGCCATCTCGGCCCAGGTGGTGGTGTTCTTCGTCATGACCGTCGCGGCTGCTGAAGTGGCCATCGGCTTGGCGCTGATGGTCGAAATCTTCCGCACCAAGCACAGCATCGACCTGGACCAAATGAACTCCCTCAAGGGCTAGGGGAGCGCGAGGAGTGGATATGCTGCTAGAAGAAACGGTCGCTCTCAACCCCATTTATACGCTGACCCCCGCCCTGGTGTTTTTACCCCTGGCTGGGCTGCTGTTCAACCTCATTTTTGGCAAACGAATGAAGCCGGGCGGGGTGGGCGCGGTGGCCAGCCTGGCTTCCGGCATGGCCTTCGCCGTCTCGGTGGCCCTGGCGGTGGCCCTGGCCCAAAACCCTCACCCCGTCAGCCTGCCCTTTCTGCGCTGGATGCAAATTGGCGACTTCAGCGTCGATTGGGCTTTTCGCATCGACACCCTTTCGGTCACCATGATGCTGGTCGTCAGCGGGGTGGGCACGCTCATTCACATTTATTCCATCGGCTACATGCGGGAAGATGTGCGCCACAACGAAGATCCTGGCCGCTTTCGCCGCTTCTTCGTCTACCTGAACCTGTTCATCGCCGCGATGATGATCCTGGTCAGCGCTGACAACTACCTCATGCTCTTCGTGGGGTGGGAGGGTGTCGGCCTGTGCTCTTACCTGCTGATCGGTTTTTGGTTTGAAAAAGGCAAGGACGGCATCGCCAATGCCCAGGCCGCCAAGAAAGCCTTCGTGGTCAACCGAATCGGTGACTTCGGCCTGCTCATTGCCCTGTTCCTCATGTTCCGCTCCTTCGGCTCCCTGGACTTTGCCGTGGTCTTCGAGAAGGCTCCCGCTCTGGCAGTCGCCACGCCGGGCGTCCTGTTGGCCATGACCCTGTTCATGCTCCTGGGCGTCACCGGTAAATCGGCACAGATCCCGCTCTATGTCTGGCTGCCCGACGCGATGGCTGGCCCCACCCCGGTTTCGGCGTTAATCCACGCCGCCACCATGGTCACGGCCGGTGTGTACTTGATTGTGCGCTCCCAGGCTCTCTATATACTGGTACCCGAAGCCCAAACCGCTGTGATGTGGGTGGGCGCGGCTACGGCCCTCTTTGCAGCTACCATTGCCGTAGCGCAAAACGACATCAAGAAGGTTCTGGCTTACTCAACCGTCAGCCAGTTGGGCTTCATGGTCGCCGCGGCGGGACTGGGCGCCGAAGTGGCTGCCATGTTCCATTTGGCCACACACGCCTTCTTCAAAGGGCTTTTGTTCCTGGCGGCTGGCTCGGTGATTCTGGGCATGGAGCACGGTCAAGAGCATGCCTATGGGCACGGTGGTGATCAGCACCATCACTTTGATCCGCAGGACATGCGCAACATGGGCGACTTGCGCGGCCGCATGCCGCTGACCTTCTGGGTATATTTGATCGGTTCGCTGGCCCTGGCGGGCATTGCTCCGCTGGCCGGCTTCTTCTCCAAGGATGAAATCCTCCACGCTGCCCAAAAGGACAATCTGCCGGTCTTCGTGATGCTGGTCGTGGCGGCTTTCTTCACCGCCTTCTACATGGGCCGGCAGGTGCTGATGGTCTTCTTCGGACCTGCTCGCACCCGCGCCGCGGGCGCGGCGGTGGAAAGCAAGCCTGTCGTCACCACCCCGCTGGTCATTCTGGCCATCCTGGCGGCGTTGGGCGGCCTGCTCAACTTCCCCGGCGTGTGGACACTGGAACACTGGCTGGAGCACTCCCTGGTGGAAGTGCATGCCTCCGAGTTCAGCTTTGCCACGGCGGCTCTGTCGTTAGCGGTAGCCCTGGTGGGTATATTCCTGGCCTACCTGATCTACGGGCGCAAACCGGCTGCCAAGCCTCAAACCACCGATCCGTTGGGCGAGCGCTTGGGCGGGCTGTGGGGCTGGATGGAAGCCAAGTGGAAGATCGACGAACTCTACAACGCCGTGATCGTCCGACCCTACAAAGGTGTGGCGCACTTCCTGGCTAACCCCGTCGACCTGGGCGTGGTGGATAATATCTCGGCTGGCCTGGCCTGGCTGATGCGCTCAACAGGCGCGCTGATTGGCCGCGCGCAAAACGGTTTCGTCCGTTCCTACGCGCTGGCGGTGCTGCTGGGCGTGGTGCTCATCCTGACTTACCTGGTCTGGCGGTGATCGATATGAACTATATGCTCCTGTACCTGACCGCTTCTCCCCTGATTGGGTTCCTGGTGATCCTCTTCTTAAGAGAGGAGCACAAGAATGCCATCCGCTGGACGGCCTTACTCACCTCCCTGGTGACCTTTGGCCTGTCGCTGGCCTTACTGCCCGGATTCGACGCGCAAAACCCCGACTTGCAGTACCTCGTGCGCATCCCCTGGCTACAAGTAGGCGGCGCGGATATCTCCGTGAGCTTGGGCGTGGATGGCATCAGCTTGTTGATGGTCCTGCTGACCACCTTCCTCACCCCCCTGGCACTGCTTTCCACCTGGCAAGCGGTGACCGATAAGGTCAAAGGTTTCAACATCTTCTTCCTTCTGCTGGAAGTGGGCATGTTGGGTGTGTTCCTGGCCCAAGACCTGGTGCTCTTCTACATTTTCTGGGAGTTCACCCTCATTCCTATGTATTTCCTGATCGGTATTTGGGGTGGGGCGCGGCGCATCTATGCGGCGGTCAAGTTCTTCCTCTTTACCATGTTCGGCTCGGTGCTCATGCTGTTGGCCATCCTGTACCTGGGGCTGACCGCGGGCACCTTCAACCTGCCCCAGTTGGTAGAGCAGCGCGCATTGTTCGCTGGAGCGCAGTTGTGGCTGTATCTGGCCTTTGCGGCGGCGTTCGCCATCAAAGTGCCGCTGTGGCCCTTACATTCCTGGCTGCCCGATGCGCACGTTGAAGCCCCCACGGCCGGGTCGGTCATCCTGGCGGGCGTCCTGCTGAAGATGGGCACCTACGGTTTCCTGCGCTTCAACCTGCCCCTCTTCCCCGAGGCCGCCGTGCAGACGGCCCCTTACCTGGCCATCCTGGCGGTCATCGGCATCATCTACGGCGCGTTTGTGGCTTTTCGCCAGCCCGACGTCAAGAAGCTGGTGGCCTATTCGTCCGTTAGCCACCTGGGCTTTGTCATGCTGGGCATAGCGGCGCTCACCCCTCAAGCGCTGGCGGGCAGTGTTTTACAGATGGTCAATCACGGCCTCAGCACGGGCGCATTATTCTTGATTGTCGGCATGCTCTACGAGCGCCGCCACACCCGCGAGATGGCCGCTTTTGGTGGCATCTGGAAGGTCGTGCCGGTCATGGGCGCGCTCATGCTGATCACAGCCCTATCTTCGGCGGGCTTGCCCGGCCTGAACGGCTTTGTGGGCGAGTTCACCATTCTGCTGGGCTCGTTTGGCTCCCCCGTGCTCAACAGCCCCTGGTTTGCCGGAGTGGCCACCGTCGGTGTGATTTTGGCAGCCGTTTACCTGCTGGTGATGTTCGAGAAAGTGTTCCTGGGGCCGATCAAGCATGATGAAAACCGCGCCCTCAAGGACATCACCGCGCGCGAACTACTCACCGTGGTTCCCGTGCTGCTGGTCGTTCTGTGGATCGGACTGTATCCCCAGCCATTCTTCAACCTGATCAATCCCAGTGTCGAGCGCCTGGCCGAATTGGCCCAAACCGCTGCGCTGGCAATCCACTAAGCGGAGGTGAGGGAAATGATGACCTTTAACGATCTGGTGACCCTGCTTCCGGTGCTGGTGGTCGTGGTTTGGGCGGTGATTCTGCTGGTCATCGACCTGTTCATCCCCAAAACCCGCAAAGGTTGGACGGCTGTGCTGGCCGCGGCTGGCCTGGCGGGCGCGCTGGGCGTGAACCTGGCCCTCAGCTCTCAGCCATCGGTGGCGTTGGAGGGGCTGGTGGCCTTCAACGGCATGGCCGTGCTGGATGGTTTTGCCTCCTTCGCCAACGCGCTCATCATCGGCTGCTCCCTGGCCGGAATTGCCCTGGCCTATGACTTCCTCAAGCGCATGGGCATGGAGCGTGGCGAGTATTACATCCTGATGATGTTCTCGACCGCGGGCATGATGCTGCTGGTGCAGGCCTATGATCTCATCGTCATGTTCCTGTCCATCGAGCTGCTTTCCATCCCCCTGTATGTCATGGCGGGCCTGGCCCGCCCACGGCTCGATTCAGAAGAGTCGGCCCTCAAGTACTTCTTGCTGGGAACCTTCTCCTCGGCCTTCCTGCTGTACGGCATCGCCCTCATCTATGGCGGCACGGCTCGCACCGACTTGCAAGGCATCATCGCCTCGGCTCAGTCGGCCCCCATTAACCCCACCCTGTTCCTCATCGGTGCGGCGATGGTTTTTGTGGGCCTGGGCTTCAAGCTGTCCGCGGTGCCTTTCCACATGTGGACCCCGGATGTGTATCAGGGCGCGCCTACCCCGGTGACCGGCTGGATGGCCGTGGGCGTCAAGGTGGCGGGACTGGCGGCCCTGCTGCGCGTGTTCGTCATGGCTTTTCCTACTCTCTCGGCGGACCTGTCCCCGGTGTTGGGGGTCATTGCCGCCTTGACCATGGTCGTCGGGAACCTATCCGCGGTGGTTCAAAACAATATCAAGCGCCTGCTGGCTTACTCCAGCATCGCCAACGTAGGTTACCTGCTGATGGCCTTTGTGCCCTATGCCAACGGTCAGGTAGTCTCGGATGCGGTGGCGGGGGCCCTGTTCTTCATGGTCGGTTATGCCTTCAACAGCTTCGCGGCCTGGGCGGTGGTGGCTGCTGTAGAGCACAAGGACGGTGGTCAGATGGTGGATGATTACGCCGGGTTGGGGCGCAAGTACCCCTGGCTGGGCATCGCCATGACCATCGCCATGCTCTCCTTCACCGGCGTGCCGCTCACCCTGGGCTTTTGGGGCAAGTTTTACATCTTCCGTGCCGCGCTGGAAGGCGGCTCGGTGACCCTGGCCCTGGTGGGATTGCTCACCTCGCTGCTCTCGGCCTACTACTACCTGCGCGTGGTGGTGGTTATGTACATGAAGCCCGGCGACCCCGAAGCGCGCCGCGAACCGTGGGTCAACGTGCTGGCGGTCGTCTCCGCGGCGGGCGCCCTGCTGCTGGCCTTCTTCCCCGGCCCCCTGCTGGACTTGGCCACCAAAGCCATCCTGAGATTGCTGTAAACGCTCCCCTAAGCCCCTAAGGTTCTTCTTCAAACCTTCGGGGCTTTTGTTTGGAATGTCACCCATCAGACCCTAAGGGTTTTCCGAAACCCTTAGGGTCTAAATTATGGCTATAATCAATGTACTCATTTGAGATTCATGAGGAGGCCCCCAATGAAATTCGGCGTTTCTTTTCCCTACACCACCCCGCGCACCGTTGCCCGGCTGGCTCAATTGGCCGAGGAATCCGGCTGGGACGGCTGCTTCCTCGGCGACGCCATTTGGACCGAAGATCCCATGATCAGCCTGGCCGCCGCCGCCATGACCACCACCCGCGTGCGCCTGGGAACCATGATCGTGCCCGTGCCGCTGCGCAAACCCTGGAAGCTGGCCAGTGAAACCCTGGCCCTCGATCACCTCTCCGGCGGGCGCATGATTTTGGGCATGGGCGCCGGAGCCGTGTGGATGGGCTGGTATGCCTTCCCCGACGAGATCACCGACAAGCACGCCCGCGCCGAGATGCTGGATGAGACCATCGACATCCTGACTCTGCTCTACCAGCGCAAGCAATTTGATTACAACGGCAAGCACTTTCATCTCAAATTGACCGCCATGGACGAGATGCACTATCCGCCCAAACCGGTGCAGCAGCCGCGCATCCCCCTGTGGGTGGTGGGCATCTGGCCGAGAATGAAATCAATGGAGCGGGTCCTCAAAGCCGACGGCGTCTTCGTTGAGGTGTGGAACGAACAGGGCCAGGGGCAAGAGGCGTCTGCCGCCGATATCCGCGCCATCCATACCTATGTGGCTGCCAACCGCACCCTCACCACGCCCTTCGATATTGTGGTCAGCGGCAACACGGACGGCGACGACCGTACCGCGCAGCAGGAAAAGCTGATCCCGTTGGCCCAGGCTGGCGCCACCTGGTGGATCGAGACCCTCTTTACGGTTTCTGAGGAATCCGCGATCGAGAGAATCCGCCAGGGCCCGCCGGTGGTGTCGTAAATTTAGACCCTGAAGTTTCGCCCTTTTCTTGCTCTCATCGTCTTTTCCTCACCTCTCCCACTGGGAGAGGTCGCGCCGGGCTTTGACGGCGCGGGTGAGGGAAAAAGGATCTTCTACTAGGGTCTTTTGTCCACCTCAAGCCGGCCCTTGCAACTCCCGCAGCGTCCAGATATGCCGGTCGGGCTGGTAAGTTAGCCGCACATAACCCGTATCGCCGAAGGCCACGCTGAAGCCCTGTCGGTTCCCGTAAGGAGCCGCGCCCATCATTGTGCGCAAAGCATAATTCAACACCCCGCCGTGCGCCACGACCAGGATATTTTCCAGCCCCATGCGCATCACGCGATCCACGGCCCGGGCAGCGCGCGCAAATAACTCCCATTCGCTCTCCCCCGTCCCGGCGATGGGTGTGTAGGGGTTGCGGAAGGCAGGCCGTGGGTAACGCTGGTCGGCTTCGGCAAAGGACAGCCCGGCGATGGGGCCGGTGTTGATCTCCATCCAATCCGGGTCGGTTTCCAACGGTACAGCGAGGGCCGCGGCGATCATCTCGGCGGTGACCAGGGTGCGCTGGAGCGGGCTGGCCACAATCCGGTCAAAGCGCACCCCGGTGTTCTGCCATTCTCGGGCGCGTGCCTCCACCTGGGCCAGCCCTACTTTGGTGAGGGGCGAATCATAGCGCCCTTCGTACACGCCTTCATCATCAGCGCGCGATCGTCCATGACGCATGAGGGTCAGGTTGAAGACAGTGTCCATCGGCGTCACTCCTTTTTTTGCCATGTAGGTTCTTCAGTCAGACCCTAAGGGTCTTAGAATTGCCTTTTTCGCAGCGTGAAGGCCTGGAACGGAAACCCGCCGGGGTCGCCCACTTCAAGCCTTTCAAACGTGAGCACAGAAAAACAGGCTTCCAGCAGGCCGCGCATCCTGGAGTCCGAACGGAAGGAGAAGAAACGCTTGGGCTTATACCAATCGTCTTCCCAAATGCCTTCTTGATCGCGCCCTCCATACATGCCAATGAACGCTATCCCTTCGGGTTTGAGCGCTTCCGCCGCCAGTTTCAACACAGCGGGCAGCTCGGCATCGGGGATGTGCAGCAGACTGTTAAAAGCATATAGGGCATCGAAAGAACCGGGCGGGAAGTCCAGGGCGGCGGCATCCATCACTCGCGCGTCCAGGCCCTTGCCGCGGCAAATTCGTACCAGTTCCGGCGACAGGTCGGTGCACACCACTTGCAAACCGTGTTCCTGGAAGAACAGCGCGTCTTTGCCTGCCCCGCTGCCAATCTCCAACAGCGTGCGGCGCTTTTCGCGCTGCAGTAAGTCTAAATAGCCTGCCCGCAGGCAGTTTTTCCAGGGTTGGGATTCCATGCCATCGCGCACGGTTGCCTGTTTGTCGTAGCCTGCGCGCAAGCGGTCGCGGAGCGAATGGTTGATGTCCATCTTGGTTTGATCCTTATGCGTTGAAAACTTGCAAGGCCAGCACCTCGGCTTGCGGTGCAATCAGCAAGACGTTGTCGCGCAGGTCTTCCAGGTGCGCCTGCACCGTCTGCGGCGCGATTCCGGGCGGGGCATAGACCGTGAACAAGGCGTTGCGCGTCTCGGAGGTGATCTGTGAGCGCTGGTCGGGGCCGTAGAGGATGCTGGAAAGGATGCCCAGCTCATCCGCCATGAACATGTCCCCGGCTTTGAGCACTTGCTCTTGCCCGCGCATCAGCGTGTACTGTTCCGTTCCCTGGGCCACATCCAGCGTGACCGGCAGTTGTACGCGCTCCAGGTCGTGCCCGGCGGTGAGCATTTGATTCTTGATCTCCGCCATGAACATAGCCTCCACCAGCGCCGCCACGCTGGGAATGGACTTGCCTTTGAAAGCAATCGATTCAAGTTGAAGTTGGACGTGGTAGGTCTTCTTGAAGGGCTTGTAATAGGCATTGTATGCTTGCACGGAGGGCAAAGCCTCGATCTCGGCGCGGCTCAGCCCGGAAAACCGGGCGCGTAGCTCCGCTTCCAGGGCAAGCTTGCGCTGTTCCAGTTCGGGATGCGCGGTAGGATTTGCGGCCCCGCGGACGGCCAAAATTCCCGCGCTTGCGTCGGGGTAGGCGGCTCGCCAGGCGGGGGTGGTGCTGAAAAAGGTGGATGGCATGGAAAACTCCGTTTAGATAGTGAGAATGCGTCGGTAGAGTTGGACCAAATCTCTGTCCAGGCCCGGCGTCTGTCGGTTGAGATGCTCGATAGTTGCCGCGCCCCCGGCATAGAACGCCGTGCGGTCAAGCGTATCGCGGGTGTCGCTTCCGGCAAGCGGCAGGTTCCACGCCGCGCGGATTTGGTTTTCCAGCCGCCGGGCAAAGCCTTCTTTCCACTCCTGCCAGGCCAGGTAGGAAAAATCGTCCTCGGTCAGCGCGGCGCGCAGATCGGCGCGCAAGGCGGCAACCTCCTCGCCGGAGGCGTCGGGCAGGGCCGCCAGCAGCGCGCGGTAGACCTCGCCAAAGTTAGTGTCGGCGTAAGGGAAAGGGTAGTTGATCTCCCACATGAAATCCCCACGTTCCTGGGCCGCCTGGGCAATGCCCAACTCGGCGCGCAGGGCGGGCTCGCAGGTCTGCCATTGATAACAGTGGGCGAACTCGTGAAGGATTACGGCAAAGCCTGCTGGCTCGCCGAAGACATCTGGGGTGACCACGCAGGCTGGGCGATGGTCATAGAAATCCAGCGGAAAAGCCGCCCGCACCCCTTCTGGGATGGGCATAGGCGCAGGAGCCTGAGCCACCTGTCGGTAAGGTTGATCCAGGCTGGGCGCATCAAAGACCTGGAATTGTCCCGCTTCCACAATCGCCACGGGGTAGGGCTGTGCCAGCAGGGAGTGCAAACCCCGCGCGCCGCGCTGTCGTTCTTGCAAATCCATCAACGGTTGCAGATAGTTCACAAAGCGCTACTCCTTGACCTTGGCGTACAAAAACATATCGATGATCTGACCGTCTTTGATGGCATTTTTTCGCAAGCGGCCTTCCAGGGCGTATCCGGCTTTCTCCAACACCTTGCAAGAGGCGGCGTTATGGGCGTAGGGCTCGGCATAGACGCGTACCAGCCCCAGGCTCTCAAAAGCGTACTCGGTGATCCGGGAGACGGCCTGGCTCATGATGCCTTTCCCCCAATAAGGCTCGGCCAGCCAGTAACCCAATTCAGCGGTCAGGCGGTGCACATCCTCGTTGATGCTCAGACCGATCGAGCCAACGGCTTCTTCGGGCGTGGCGATGGCGAAAAAAGCGGGCCGCAGCGCCGCGCTTTGGATGAAAGCCCGCCCGTTCTCTTCGGTGTAGGGGTGCGGAAACCCGTCCCGCAAGTTGCTCCAAACCTTGCGATTGTTGGCGTATTTCACCAGAGCGGGCAGATCATCGGCGCGCCAGGGGCGCAGGCAGCCAAATGCGGTGGGGAGGGGGGGGACTGGGTTCAAAGAAAAAATCTCCTAAAAAGATACGACGGTGCATCTTTCCAGGAGAAATCATATCACTGTTTTAGGACCTGTTGTTGACTCCGGCTCGCTGGAAGTTGCCGTGGCAGGTGGAGTATTTTGGGAACACATCCCAAAATGCGGTTTCACCACGCCGCTTCCCAAGGACATTAACGAGTCTCGGATGCTATTCTGTTTGCGATATATTCGGCATCTTCTCCCACGCCCACCAGTAAACCGGATTTTTGTGTATGCAGCCACGGCAGGCCCACGAAATACAAGCCGGGCGCATCTGTGACCCCGCGCTGTTGGATCGGGAAACCGTCGCTGTCGAAGATGGGTAGATAGACGAGATTGAAATCAAAGCGATATCCCATCGCCCAAATCACCGTGCCGATCCCGGCAGAGTGCAGATCTAACTCAAGTATTTCCTCGGCACCATACCCGTCTCGCAGCTCGGGAAGGGTGTCGATGGGGGTGTCCAGACCGTTCTGCGCAATGTAATTGTCCACCATTTTGACAATCTCTCGCTCCAGGCGGTCGGCAGCGGCCAGGTTTGCTTTGAGATCCGGCGCGAGGCGGATGGTGTGGTCATGGGCATCCTGAAGCCGTCCCAGCAAGATGACGCCATCGCGGGCAAATTGATGCAAGTTGAGGCTGTGCCCTCCGCCTCGCCCCGATACTTGTGGGTTTGCCATGAACTTCGCCCGTGGAGAAGGTAGTTGGTCCACTGTCCGGTTGAGGAAGCCGCTCAGGTACAACCATTCATACACATCTTTGCCTCGATACCGGCGCGGGGCCCGGCCGGCGCTGCCTGTGCACAGGTACACGCTTCGTCCGCTCTGGTAAAGCTCTTCGGCAATCTGGCAGCCCGATTGCCCGCTGCCTACCACCAGCACCGCGCCCGGCGGCAGAGTGGCCGGATTGCGATACTTGCCCGAGTGCAGTTGGAGGAAGCGCCTGGACATTTCCGAAGCGAAAGTGGGGATTTTGGGTCGTTGGAATAGGCCTGTGGCTACTACGATCTGGTTTGCCAGCAGTATCCCGGCGTTGGTGGTCACCTTGTAACGAGTCGGGCCGGAGATCGGCTCGACCGCTTTGACGCGAGTCTGGTACTGGATGGGAAGTTGGAAGCGTTCGATATATGCTTCGAACGTTGCCACAATCTCGCCTTTGGGCATGAAACCATCTGGATTTGGACCTTGATACACTGCTCCGGGAAGGCGAAAGGACCAGTTGGGGGTGAGTAAGGCGAATGAATCCCAGCGGTCGTTGCGCCAGGCGTTGGCAGCCTGTTCAGCCTGTTCGAGGATGAGGCACTCTCGCCCAAGTCGTTGGAGGAAGTAAGCGGTAGACAACCCGGCCTGACCTCCACCGATGATTAGCGTATCTACGGTTCGTTCCATCCTTTCGCCTCCGGCTGATTAGTAGACTTATGTAACCACACAGACCCTGGCAGAAAAATCCCGAATTTGTGGTGTTTGG
>CAYOHX010000082.1:0-21798 GCA_964403875.1 uncultured Anaerolinea sp.
CGGCGCGCTTTTTCTGCGCGCCGCTTTTTGGACTTGCCGAATTGGTTTGCCTTCCAGCTACCGAACCAGTAAGGGGAGATATACCTCAGCGTGCGTGGTCAACGGGATGACGAGCGCCGGGGTGGTCTGTGAAGCGAAGCTCACATAACCCACCGCGCGGAAATCGGCTGCGGTTGCACCGGTAGAGTTCCAGGTGTAGGGAAGGGTGATGGATGCCCCTGGGGCCAGACTAGCGAAATCCTGGGTGAACTCAGTGATCATTTCACCGTCCTCGGTTTGAATTTGGATGACTACTTGCCCGCTGAGGATGATCGATCCCGTGTTGGTGAACTCCAACGAACCGGTCACATTTTCGCCGATCTGGAAGAGCTCTGGAGCGGCGCTGAATGCGGTTACCTCCCCAGAGGTCACGCCCAGGTTGATATCCACACTGCGTTGGGCCAGTCGATGACCTTCCATATCTTCGATGACGATCTCGATGGTGTAGTCGCCGGGTAGGATGGCGGGATTGGACCAGTTCCAGGCCAGGTTGAGCAGCCCCTCGCCGGTGAGTTGATCGAGGGCGGCCAAATCGAAGCCTTCCACGGCTTCCCCTGTACCATTCTTGAGCAGCGAAGTGCTGACGACAAGATTTTGGGGGGTGACACCACTGTTCTCAACTTTCAGATCGAGAAGAACGGTTTCACCCGGATTGTAAGCGGGCTTGTCGGTGCTGGCATCCGTGATCGTAACCGTGGTGGAGATGGTCTCGATGTCGAATTCGAAGTGGCGATAATACTCCGCGTAGAGCGCCGCGGGATCGTAGTAGAAGGGGTGCAGAATGATGGTGAGGGTCGAGCCGCCTTCAACCTGATCGTACACGCTCCAGGTGAAAGGCTGCTCAAAGTTCGGCGACCAATCGTGTCCAGGGACGGAGGAAAGGACTTGCGGTCTGAGCGCGGGCAGCAAAGAACCCGAGGCAGACGATTCGGCCATCTCGATCAGGGGCAGGTTGATGTTTTCATAGATGCTGCGATCGTCCCGATTGGTAAGGGTGACGCTTTGGACCTGTTCGCCGGCAGGAACTTCGATCGTATGGATATACATAGGTACGGGGTATTCGTGCTGGCCGGTGTTCAACGTACCACTGTGCGTGCCCAGCGCATCATCCGAGGGAATGTCGATGTAATCGACCCCGTCGATCGTTTCGCGGGTGAAGGCGGGCAGGTCGATGGTCAGGGTTGGCGGCAGCGCTGCCGGCTGGAGAGCCTGGATGTCGAGAGCGCCGCTTGTAGACAAGAGGGTGTGGCCGGGGATATCAAACTTGGGGTCGCCGTAAATATTGTAGATGTTGATCTGGTAAGGCCACCAATCCAAATCCCCGTTGTCCCAGTAATCATCTTTGAACTTCCGGAAAGCGCGAGCAAAGGTTTCATCATCGTCCCAATAGTCTTTGTACAAAACTTTACCCGATTCATTGTTGGGCCCTTGCGGAGAGACTTCGGTTGCGCCGGTATACAACCCGCCCCCATCGGTGAAGAATCGATTGACAATACTGGCCTGGCCATACCCTTCATAATTCCCTGTCAGGCAAGACCAGGCGTTGGCAATGGGGTGAGAACCGTCGAAATCGAGCGGGAACTGACTGGAGAGAAATGCCGGACCCACGCCGTCCGCGTTGCCGTGTCCATTGAACCACAGAAGATCAACACCAGGCACGGCTGCTTTGAGTAGGTCGACAGCGTAGTTTGGATAGTCCATGTCAACGCTCCGCAAAACATCCCCCCGGTCGACGTGGAATACCTGGTCGTAAGTCTGTCCGGCTACCGTGCGCCGGACGATCCCGTCAAACTCCTCAAAATCTACATGCGTATGATGGCTGGGGTTCGCATTGGAGAAGACGAACGTACTAAAGCTATCGTCCCGGTCGGCCAGTATAATTTCCTTGAATGCGTCCCCGCTGACATTGGCCAGCACCAGGCCATCACCGGCTTGCACTTCATAATTGTAGACCGGCCAGGCTGCGCCACCGCCAGACAAGACAATGATCTGATCGTGAACCAGATCGGTGAACACGATCTCTTCCGGGTCTGGCATAGTCGAATAGATATTGCCAACTTGCAGGAGATCGTAATCAGAAATATTGAACCCCAGTGCGCCTACATTGATCGCGCGGAGCGGCGTATTGTTGTTGTTCCGGAACACGCGAATAAAGTCACTGGTATCGGAGATGACAATCTCGTCGCCTGGAGATGCAGTATCCACGTCGCCCACGGCTACTTTTTCTCCCATCGCAAAGCTGTATTGGATTTGCCCGGTGATATTCCCTTTCAGAGCTCCGACCAATTCCCAGGAATAAATGAAATCCGCCCGGTCAGCGTGAACCAACTCAGGGAAGCCATCATTGTCAACGTCCCCGGCGGCAATGATATCCCCGTCTTCGAAATTCTTGCCCTGGGTATCCAGATCAAAAAGCTCGACAGCAACCCCGGTGTCTCCATTGATCGCATATACTTTATTGGAAGCATCTTCCAGCCAGATGATCTCCTCCGTGCCATCGCCGTCCAGATCCGCCTGAGTGAGACCGTCATGCATGGCAAAGGGCAATCCGGGGAAGACAGACAGGAACGCTTCTTCTTCCCAGTGATGCTTGCTCACGGTATAACCGTCGTTGGTCAGCGTAGTGGTCACGGTATTCGCTGCGGACTGAAAATTGCCTTCCCCATCGCCCGTGCCGCTGGCCACATAAGCCTCATCGGGGTGGTACCCTCCGCTCAGGCGTGTCTCAATACTGCTGAGAATGGGTTGGATAAGGCGCGCTGCCGTTTCACCAGTGATCCGGCCCAGGAGCAAGTCAGGCGCTCCGTTGCCGCCGGTGTGGGCATAGGTATTGTCCACAAAATGAGCGTCGTAATCATCGACGCCGTCCGTTCCAGACCAATAGAGTTCATAGGGACCGGTGGTATCCGAGGGGATAATTTCGGTTTCACCAACCAGGAGGACATACCCTCTTCCGGTAAACTCAAAGGCCGGATGAAGCAGGTTGGACCAACGGCTGTCGTCCTCGAGAAGCCGGTTCAGGTTCTGCATGCCCAAAGCAGAGTCCCAATAAGCCAGGACCCCCTGCTTGAGAGAGGCGAGCGAAGCCATTTTTCCAACCAATGTGTAGACGTCGTCTCTTACATAATGGTCTGTCAGTGCGCCCGGATCAGTGATGATGAGGTAATCGGCGTGGCGGAAAGCGGAAAATGCCGCATCTTTCACCGACTGATTGCCGCTATCAGCCTGCACAAGCGTGGTTTCAGCCGGGATACTCTTGATTTTATCGGTAGCGCCAGCCGCATAATGCACTTTTGAATTGCCAAAACCGATCCGATAAGCAGCGCTATCCATATCACTGAAGAGGACAGGCACAATCGTGTAACCGATACTGGTTGAGGCGCCCGGAGCCAGCGTACGCGCCGGGGTGAAGGTGATATCGGCAGTGGTTTGCTTGCCCTGCAGGTGTAGATTGGTAGCGATGGTATAAGTGCCATAGTCTACCGTGACCACCTGGAAACCTTTGAAAGTGTCGTGAAATTCAGTGAGATCCACGGATAGAACTGAGTTGGCCGCGTTGGTGATGGTCACACTCACATCGAAGGAGTTACCGTCGCGGATCACTGAACGGTTTATGCTCAGGTCAGGTAGTCCTTGGACAATCCGGAGGGTAGCCAGATGTTCTTGAGTACTGCCATCCGATGCCGTGACAACTGCCTTGATGGTATAGACACCCACCGGAAGCGGCGCGGAGGGTTTCCACTCGAATTGGTAAAGGTTTTCCACGGGCGTCGTATCGGTACCCATTAAAGTGTTATTGATAAAGAACTGAACTTTTCGTACCGGTTTGTCCACATCGCCACAGAACAGCGAAGCCGCGCCACCGGTGGTCAGGTTGCACTGCCATTCGAATTCGCGGGCAAACACCTCAATAGTTGTAATCGAAGTTCCGGCCGAGACCGCAGTTCCTGGGGTGTAGTAGGTACTATCTGAAGCAGGGTTGACCAGGAATGATTCGGTGGGCGGGGTGTCGTTAGTTGGGGTGAAGGGATACGGGCTGAGGACAGCCTGCCCGTCATACGTGATCGCTTTGGCTTCAAGTGTATGAGATTTGTAGAACAAGTCGCGGGTGGCAAAGCGCGCGCTGGGCTTTAAAGGCAGATCGTAGCGGCTGTTGGTTGGAGTGTAGTCCGCGCCGATCAGAGAACCGTCCAGATAGAATTCCACCCGCTGGATGTTCGATGTGTCGGCGTAGGTTGCGCTGAGATCGAATATCTCCTCGAGCGTATTGCTTCGCTGCACCTGGATGGTAGGAGCTGCCGGAGGAACACCGGAAGGGGCGGTCGTCTTGACGGTGACTTCTTTGCTAGATCCTTGCAGACCGCCTGCGTCCTCGGAGAAGGCCTGAGCATAGTAGAGGGTGTGGGGAGCGAGCCCAGTGATGACCGCGCTGTGATTGGTAACCAGCGCTGCGTTGGTATAGGTCTGACCAGCGCGCCCGTTGGCGGTTTTATATACCAGTCGGGTATCGGCAGCCTTATTGGTGGTCCAGGTGGCGGTGAAACCAGCGGGGGTGATCCCAGAAATCTGAAAATTGGAGATCTTGACCGGAGTCGTGTCGCACAGCCAGGTTTCCGTCAGGGCGTTATTGGTGTCGGTGTTTTCAGAAACATAAGGCGTCAGGCTGACTCGAACCTCAACGTCTGGTGGAGTGGGACAACCAGGTAAGGGCAGATCAGCCGTAACCGCCTGCCCGGGCAGGATTGTGGGCGTGTCGCCCCATACATTCACATACACGCCTTCCAAATACAGCTCGACTTCCAATTCGCCTTCGTATGTTCCCAAACCCACGTTTCGCACGGTAGCTAACAGGCGGTTGTCTGTCGTGTCCGCCCAAATTTGGGTGACTGTCAGGTCGGGAGCGGGCGCATACGCAGCCAGCACATAGTTCGTGGCGTTCGTGTCCCAGGAAGCAACCACCGGGTTGTCGGCAGCATCCAGTTCCAGGCTGGTATACTGGCCCGCGCCAACTCGGACGGGATTCATGTTTTGCAACCACTCGTCTCGGTCTAAGTAAATATATTGTAAAGAGGAATCTGAGGGCTGGTAGTAAGCCAAGGCTGGACGATCTGCCTTATCAAAAGCCAGATTAACATACCATCCGGTGTCACTGTTTTGTACGACTCGATTTGTCCAGTTTCCGCCATCGCGATAAGCCAGGTTCAGGGAGGTGTTATCAATGTGGTAAGCGATCATTGGCTCACCCTGGCTGTCTAGCGCTAACGAGGCGTAATAGCCAACATCTAAACCTCCGGTACGATCGACCGCTTCGGCAGCCCAGTTGGTTCCGTCAAAGGCTGCGTAGCGCAACTCGGAACAACTACCCACGGCAGGCCCCTGGCAGTAGGCGATATGCGGTTGATCGTTTGAGTCCAGTTGCAAAGAAATGAAACTGTAATAATCTCCTGTGGTGGACACGTTGTCCACCTCCTCGCTGTCAAAGCCCGATCCGTTGAACTTTGCGAAGGAAAGGTTTCCAGAGGTCGTGTTATTGAAGGCCACAACGGGCATCCCCCCATCGGTCAGGGCCAGTGAAATAAACTGCCCGCCTGAAGTTTGCGCGGGCAAGACCGAATACGAATCCCATTGCATTCCATCCCATACGAAATAAATTGCTACAGACGAGGTGGACAGGTAAGCAGCAATATGCGGTCTGCCCGACGCGTCGATTTCCAGGGATATGTTCGTGAACGAGCCAAACGCGACTGGATTGGCAATCCATTGAGTCCCGTCATAATACTTATAGACGAGCGTATTGTCGGGAGTGTTGTGATAAGCAACATGCGGGCGACCCTCGGAATCGAGGTCCAGATCAAAGTAAGTCGGGGTGGTGGCGGTGGTGTCTAGAGAATAATCGTACTTCCAACCATAATCCGGGTTGTAGCCCGCGTCCACGGTTGGCAGAGCGATGGGATTCAGGCAGGTTGAAAGGATGAAGGTGATTAAGACAATCGTTTTAACAAAAGAATACAAACCTGACCGCGCGTGTTTCATTTAACCCTCCCGAGTTCGTGCGCCTCACGATCCAATTGCTAGTATGATCCGCCGCGGCATGAAGGCGGCGGATCATACTAGATTGTGTTGATAAACCAATTGTATATTCGAAGCGTCAACGGAGCGTCAAAAATACCAGCGGCAGTTTGCCTTCTCTTTCGAACCGTACCGGATTACCGGACAGTCACCGGCAGGAAAATCTGATAGGGCTTTTGGTTCGCGCCAGATGCGACCGTGACCCGAACGTTATCCAGGCCCCAACTTTCATTTTCAATCCCTTGCAGGCCCAACGCCGAGAAATCCACGGTCAAGTCGGACCCACTGTGGGCAACCGTGAAGGCCAGCCGGTAAGTCGAGTCTTGTTCGTAGCACAGGCTGTTGTTCGCGATGGCTCCAGTGCGAGCCTGATAATCCCCGCCGGGGTAGTTTCCAGGATAGGCCTGTTTGAAGCCCACCAAATCCCAGTTGGAGAAGGTCGTATTGATTTGCTGCTGGCCAGCCACACGCAGGTTCCATTGATCGGGCCCAATTTCCGCCGTTTCGAGCGGACTCGCCTCGTCCATATCTGAGGGGATCCAACTATTTCCCTTCAGGTTACCATCCCACGAACGAATGAGAAGCAGATCGAATTCAACGATCACTTCTGTATGTTGGGGTAGGTCAGACAACGTCAACGTCACAGTATCGTTCCCGAATTCACCCAAGAAGCTGCTGCCACAGGCGGGCTGCGTGATGGGTGAATCGCTCCATTGATCTGGATCAATCGGAGCATCGGGGTCAAGCACTACCGCCGAGCGAGACGTGACCACTTCGACGCTGTCAGCGTTATTACTCAAATCGATGTCATCGCGATCGTTTTCCACGCTGGCCGTATTCGTGATCGTGCCAATGAGCTCGGTAGCCAGTCCTACAGTGAGATCAAAAGTGACCGTCGCGTCAGGGGCCAGGCTGGCCGCCACACAAGTGACCACGCCACTGGTCTCCGAGCAACCGGCGCTGGACGAAATCAGATTGACACCCGCCGGAAGCGCATCGGTCACGGTCACATTCAAGGCATCACTCAGGCCCTGGTTGGTGACCTCCAGCGAATACACCACCTGGTTGCCTGCCAAGGTCTGGCTTTCCGAGACGGTCTTGTTCATAACAAGGTCGGTGGTCGGGATGACCTCTAAACTGGCCGTTTCCGTCGCGGCGCTGTAAGGTGTGATGCCGCCGTTCGTCGTCACATCCGCCATCTCGCCATTAGATCCAGCTGTCCGATCCCAGGCCCGGAAGGTAATGGCCGGATCTATTTCGCCAAAGGTCCCCTCCGCCGGAACAAACCGTAGACGGGTATCGGCGTCGCTGGCCAATAGCCGGGCCGTCAGGTGGCTCACCGCCCCCAACGCTTCCCAAGTCAAGCCGCCAGTCGTGGAATACTCCCACGCTCCATGCGTTGTGTCTGCCGCGGTGACGGCAATGCCCACCAATGCGTTTTCATCCACATCGCTGATCCGGCTTCCAGCGCTTGAAAGCAGATCACGGACCAGTGTCCCCGGATTATCATAGTTGTTCATCCCGATCGGGTTGAGTTGCATATCCCCGCTCGAGTCAAGAACCGGCGCATCGTTCACCGGCAACACGTGGATCGTAACCAGAGCCGGAGCCGACGTGTTCGTTCCATCGGAAGCCCGGTAAGTGAAAGTCTGGTCACCGTTTGAATTCGCCACGGGGGTATACAACATTCCGCCGTCAGCAGCCAGGTTCACGGCGCCCGATGTTGGAGCGCTTTCGACTGTCGCGGAGAGGGTGAACCCGCTCGCAGCCTGGTCATTGCTCAGCACGCCCGGAGCAGCCAGGTTCACCGCGCCATCTTCGTTGATGGTATAGGTATCGTCCGCCGCGGTCGGGATATTGTACAGCAGGGTCACGGTCGCGTCCCCCAACTGCGCCGCAGTGGCCGGATCATCACTCCACAGGGGCACGAAATTCTCTCCGGACACAGAAGCCTGGTTGGCCACCTGGAAGACTCCCGTGGGTAGGGGGTTGGCGATCAGGACATCGAAGGTCACAGTGACCGATTTTCCCACTGGCAGCGTGCCGATGTCCACCTGGACAGTCTCAGACGGAGTCTGGTTCACAACCTTCGCCAAAATACCGCCATGAGATCCAGATTGAACAACCGGCAGCGGTTGGCTCATCACCACGGGCGGCAGGTACGGACTAGTTACCGATCGACAAGCTCCACTCCACCCCAAGAAATCACCGAAAGCAAACGGATCTAGAGTGGAAGCATTGTTCGCCTTAATATATGCGGCAACCGCAGCGGCGGTTGCAGGGCCAACAGGAACCCCGACCACCTGGAAGGTTGCGCCCGGTTGATTACCCACATCAATGCCTGCTTCACCATTCCCCGCGCTTGTGTTTCCATGAATATCCAGGCACATCGTATGGTTAGCATCCAGGGTATAGAATTCCATACCCATCGAGAGAGGAAGTGTGGGAGTTTGAAAGTTATTATTCTGTACCGTGGCGTGCAAGGACCCATTGGAAGCTGGTAAGGTCGCGTATGCGGATAGATTCCGAATATTGACCCCACTAATCGTGTTCCCATCGACCTTAACCGTCATCGTGCTGTTATCTTGCTGCCGCAAGCGGATCCCTTCCCCAATCTGCGGACTGGGAGGAGATGGGTTCGAAATTGTGTTGCCGGCAATGGTGGCATCCAGCGTCGCATTGGTAGCGCTGGTCAGGGCGATCGGTGTTGAAACAGTATTCGTGATGGTATTGCTGGAAATATTCAACCGCCCTACAGCCGTGTTGTTCCCGGCAATAAGGATGCCACCTGCTCCATAATTCGTTGTAAAGCGGCTGCCTTGTACGGTCAGGCTCAATTGAGACGAATCTTGGAATACACCATCGATCCCATCTCGCTGCAGATTCGTGAAGCTTGTGTTATCAACCAACATATTCGCGATCGCCGAACTGGCCAGCTTGAACTGGAATCCGTCCTCGCCGTAGGTTGTGCCATTCGTGCTCAGGGTGCTGCCTCGTAGGGTCAGGTTCAACAGATTCCCCTGGTTCTTGTACAGGCGGATGCCGCCTTCGGCCATGCCGGTGAACGTGCTGTTGAGGATAGCGACTGTCCCAGCCGGGTTGACCAGCAGCAGGGCAAATTCATCATTTCCGTTCCCCGCGTTGGCGATGGTAGAATCTGTCACAGTCAAACCGCCTCCACCGGATGCGCTGATGCCCATTTGCCCACTGACGGATGCGCTCAATCCATCGATGACCACATTCGTCGCATTGACCATGCTGATCGCTGCCAGGCACTCGGTGGCCGCCTCAGGTCCGCAATTGGGTCCTGTAGCCGGGTTGGAGGTCGCCACCGTATTGATCTTCATATCCGTGAGGGTGATATTGCTTACATTGTTCAACCGCACGCCCGATCCGCTTGTGTTCTTAATTTCTCCGCCCGATCCAGCCGAGCCATCTCCTGTGACTTGGAACGCCCCCGTGCCGCCAAGCCCATCCAGGTTAATTCCTCGCCCAGCGCCGTTGACATCAATTCTTCGGAAGGTGACCCCATTGCCCCCAATGACCGTGCTGGCGCCGGTCATATTCACAGCCGCACCCGTTGTGGTGACAATCGTGTTCTGAGTTCCGGTCACATTCACCGTGCCACCTGAAGTGACCGTGAAGGCATCGTTGGTCAGGGTGCTAAGGGTGAGTCCGCCGCTGAAGGTCACCGTGCTGGCTATAGCATTCGAATTCAAAGAAACCCCGGTTCCCCCGCCATTCACCAAGCCGGTGAAGATCACAGAACCCTTTGTGCGGTTGGTCACCTGTACGGTTCGCCCAACGGTTTGCGTGATTGTGCCGTTATACGTGAGATTGGCCTCGCCGCCATTGACGAGGAAGGCGATTCCAGTACTGGACTGAATAAAACTGCTAATGCTAGAAGTAAATGAACCATTTACCTGGAAGAACTTCGCCCCGTCACCGGTGCTGTTGGAACTTCGGATGTCCATGTTGGGTGCGGTCACGAACAAATCGGCCAAGGAAATCGCTGTGCCAGCGCCGGCATGAGCAATACCCTGTCCATCCGGGATCGTGAGGCTAAAGCGCCCATCGAAGTACCCGCTCAAACCGGTCGCCTGCAGACCGAAGGGTCCTTGAGCATACACTTTAAGTTCGCTAAAGGTCAGGTTGCCCCCCGCATTGGTGATGACCACACCACTACCGCCAACCGAGTCACCGGGAGTGCCGACCAGTAAATAGCCCAAATTGACCGCATCCACTCCCCCACCCGGGACGGCGTCAAATGTCGCAGATTGGATGCTTACCCCGGTTCCAGTGGTCAGGCCTGAGATCGTGTTGTTGGCAAAGGCGTTGATGGAAACCGCGCCTGCCGATCTGTTGATCCAGACTCCATTTGCGCCCGAGGTTACGGTGTTATTACTGAACTCCACATTCGCTGTTCCCGCGGTGGTGAGCAGATCAAAACCGTTTCCTGTAGCCGTGATGGTATTGTTGAGCACTCTGGCAGTCAGGTTGACGGTCGTGCCCAGGTTAATATCCACCCCTTCAGCGCCAGCCGAACGGATAATATTGTCTTGAATGAGCACGGTCCCTGCGGAGCCCGAGTAGGTCACGTCAATGGCGTTGATGGCTCCAGCGATATTCAAGCCGCGCACCTCGGCGGGACCAGCGGTGATACTAACCCCGTTGCCGCCCAAGAAGAGGTTATCGATCCAAGGTTTCTGTCCAGCCGACAGTAAGGTGATGGGCGAAGCACTGCCGTTGACCGACACCGGCATTTCGAGAGCCACGCCGGCGCCAATCAAGCGCTGATTAGCTTTCAGGCTGATGCCACTCGACTGCCTGGTGGTGTCGCCCGTGCCGTAGTATACATAAATGGTGTGCCCGGCGCTCGAGGCATCCTGCGCTTGCTGCAACGTAGCAAAGGGATCCGCGGAGCGCCCCATGCCAGTCGGGGAGCCTTCAGCATTGTCCACATACCAGACCATCCCCTTCATGGTGATGGTCACCGTACCTATCGTGCTGAGTCCTTTCGAGTCGGTGACTTTATAAGTGAAGCTATCCGTGGTGGCTCCAGCCGGGGGCAGGTAGGTGAATTGACCGCCGGCGTTAATCGTTACCTGCGCGCCCGGAGAAGCCGCGTTCAAAGAGCAGGTGAAGGTATCCCCGGCATCTGGATCACTGTCATTGGACAGCAGATTGCCGTTCACGAAAATGTGTGGGGCGGTCTCGGTGGTAGAAGCCGCCACGATGAGACTGGTATTGCCAATCGTATCATAGCTCTCTCCCGTGACTACGGGAGCTTCGTTAATATCATTCAGGTTGACCGTCACAACCGCGCTGTCACTCAGAGATGGCGAACCGTTATCCAAAACAGAAACGTCGAGAGTGAAGCTCGTCCGGGCCTCGTAGTCCAATGCGCTGGCGTTGGCGACGGTGATGCTTCCTGTATTGCTGATCGCGAACGCGCCTCCAGTATTCCCCGTGGGAATCGAGAAGGTGTGGGTCTGCTCCGCGTCAGGGTCGTTCAGAAGCACCTGACCGACGACGGTCCCATTCTGCGTATTTTCATCCAATGTGAAGGTTGCGTCTGAAATTACAGGGGTTTCGTTCACATCGCTCAGGTTAATCGTAATCGTCCCAGTCGTTACTTCCTGAGGCGTGCCGCTATCCTTCACCTCGATCTCCAACGTAAAGGTCTGCTGACCCTCGAAGTTCAGTGCCGCCGGAGTGGCCACGGTGATCGCGCCGCTAGTCGTGCCGATAACGAATGCGTCGCCCGTGTTTCCTGTGAGAATGGTAAATGTATGCGTCTGGGCCGTTTCCGGATCGGTGACGACCACTGTGCCCACTGCCGTTCCGATCGAGCTGTTCTCCGGTACGCCAAAAGTCTGATCTGCCACAACTGGTTCTTCGTTGACATTCAGGATCGCAATTTGGATGGTTGCCGTACCCGTTGCAGGCGGTTCACCATTATCGGTCACCGCCACTTCCAGGGTGTAACTGGAAAGTGTCTCATAATCCAGTGCTCCGGCAACGCTGAGAACACCGCTGGTAGGGTTCAAAGCAAATGCGCCGCTTTCGTTCCCGTTCTCGATTGAGAATGTATGCGTTTGATCCGGGTCTCGGTCATCGAAGGTCAATGTGCCCAGAACCGTGTTTACCGCGCTGTTTTCATTAAGTTGGAAGCTCGCCGCATCTACCTCTGGCGTGTCGTTAATATTATTGATATCAATGGTGACCGTGGCGGTATCGGAAAGCGGCGAGGCGCTATTGTCGGTCACCTGTACGGTAAAGGTAAAGCTGGAATGCACAGCGAAATCAAGCGCGTCTTCATTCGCGACCCTGATTTCTCCCAGATCATTGACCGCAAAAGCGCCATCAATGTTCCCAGCCCCGGTGATCTCTACGGTATGCGATTGGCTCGAATCCGGATCGGAGAATATCAAGGCGCCGACCAAAGTTCCATTCGGGCTATATTCATCCACGTCAAAGGAGGCATCGTTCACCACGGGCGCTTCGTTCACATCGCTCAGATTCACCTTCACGATCGCCGAACCGCTGGCTGGAGAACTCCCGTTGTCCGTGGCTCGAACTGTCAGAGTAAAGGAAGGTGTCGTTTCGAAATTGAGCGCTGACGGAATGGCGACCGTAATCTGGCCGTTCGCATCAATCGCAAAGACTCCCGCGTCGTCCCCGTTCGTGATCGCCCACGAATGCGTCTGCAATTCTTCGTCGTCAGATACCAGAACTTTGCCCACTACCGTATGGAGCGCGCTGTTTTCGGCAAGCGTGAAGGTTGCCGGAGAAACGACCGGCGCATCGTTGAGGTCATTCAGGTGAATCGTTACGATCGCGCTGCCCACGCCAGGCGGGGTGGCGCTGTCGGTAACGGTCACCGTCAGATAGAAAATCGAGTTAACCTCAAAATTCACAGCCGCCGGGGTTGCCACGCGGATCAAGCCGGTGGCAGGATCAATCGCAAAGGCGTTATCCGTATTTCCTAAAGTAATGGCGTAAGCGTGCGTTTGCCCGGTATCCGGATCGGTGTAAGAAATCGCCGTCCCAACGGTCGTGTCCACCGGACTGTTTTCGTCCAAGTAGAAAGTGGCGGGGGATACCAAAGGCGGGTCATTGTTTTCCTGCACCGTGATGCGCAACACATAAGGGGCGGAGGTATCACTGCCGCCGCTCGCCGTGCCGCCATCGTCTTGCAAGACAAGCGTGACATCCGCCGCGCCGACCATATCGGGAGCGGATTGGAAGGTCAGTGTGCCGTCTGAAGATACCGCTGGCAGAAGTTGAAATAACCCCGGGTTGGTATTTCCGGTCACCACAAACTGGACGGTTTGCGCAGATTCATTGGGTCCCGGGGTGATCGCCGAGGCCCAATTTTCGCGCGTCTGTGCGCCAGCATCCTCTAGCACGGTTACCGACCCGCTCCCGGCAAAACTTGGCGCGTCGTTCACCGGCTGCACCTGAACCGTAAAGGTTTGTTCCGAGCTGGTATCATCGCCCCCGTTTGCGGTTCCACCATTATCTTGCAGCGTCACCGTCAGGGTAGCTTGACCGTACTGGTTGGCGGCCGGTGTGAAGCTCAACGTGCCGGTAGGAGAAATGGCCGGCTGCGTCGAAAAGAGGCTGTTGTTATTGTTGGTCACCGTAAATTGGACGGTTTGGCCGGTCTCGTTGACCGGACCTGGCGTGATATCAGCGGCCCAAGGAGCGAAATAGTCTCCAGAATCCTCCAATACCGACACGGGGCTGCTTCCAGCCGAGAATGTAGGCTCATCGTTCACCGGATGGATGGTAATCTGCACGATCGCGGTGTCGCAGTTCCCCCCCGTAGGAGCGTCGCATACCTGAAATTGCAGGCTGTCTGAACCGAAATAATTCGCCACGTTGGGCTGGTAGGTCAGATAAGGCGGTGTGCCGTTGATAGCGCCGTGCGTGGGGCCGCTCAGGATTTCATAGGAGAGCAAATCCCCATCAAAATCCGCGCCTTCCAGTTCAAAGGAGAGCGGCGCGCTGTCCTCGTAGGTATGCAACGACTGGTCAAAGGCCAGCGGTGTGGTCCGCAGCGATCCAGGAACCAGATCCAAATTCTGCTCCAGAATATCCTGCAACAGGACCTCATTCGCCGCGACAGTGCCTGTGTTGGATAGGGTCAGGGTATAGCGGAGCGTATCCCCCGCGCCGACCAATCCATCCCCGTTCTGGTCCACCTGCAAGCTGTCGCTCTTGGTCAGCGTCACAGAGGCTGTTAGCCCTTGGGCGGCTGGCTCGGTCAGCGACGCAGCGCTGACTCGACGGGTGGGATATGCCGGCGAAGCCAGCAGCGAGAAAATCAGGATATAGCTGATGACGGCTTGGACGAGGCGCAGCTTACTTTGGTGGGTCATGGGATCCTCTGCTACTTAGCTAAACGTAATTTCGTAGTTCATTCCGCTGGCATCGGGCCCCAGTGGAACAATAAACAAGTCCATACCACCTAACTGGTCGTGCTCCAGGCGGTAGGTTCGTTGGGGAAGGTACACGGCACGGTCAGGGTGGCGCAGGGTAAGCGCGAAGGGCTTGCGGAACTCGGCTCTGGGCGCTTCGCCTAAATCACGGACCTCGATCAGTTCCAGACGATACGCTGTACCGTCATCCAGAGTGATCACGAATTCTTGATGCAGGCATGGTTGGAAATCCGTTATCGTTAAGTCTTTCATTTTTCCACCTGGTTCCCTGAAGGCGCTGGCGGGGTCCAGCGCATGAAGTAATACACTTCTTTATCTCCGGCTATCTCAAACCCCAACCGCTGGTACAGACGCAGGGCAGGGTTGAACTTCTCGACATGAATGGTAACGTCCTTCCCCGTCTGGCGGCCCTCATCCTGGATCGCGGCGATGAGCTGGCTGCCCAGCCCCTTCCCACAAAATTCAGGTAACAGGGCAATATCCATGATCCGAATTTCGCGAGTCCAGCGATCCACGTACAGTCGTCCAATAGGTTGGCCTTCCGCTTCAATGATCTGCATGCTGGCCTTGGGATAATAGCGGAGATAGTGTTCGCGCTGCGCCAAAAACTGCATCCGGACAAAGGCTTCTTTCTGAGCTGTGTCCCAGGTGGTCATCTCCAACTCCCGCTCGCGGATGGTCCCATATAAGCGGCAGAGGAATTCCAAATCAGCCTCAGTTTCCTGGCGCAAATAGATATCCATGAACCATCCTAAGTTCGCGGAGGAAAGACCCCTTGCAGGGCGATGGAAAAATAGAAGGTCAGGTAGGGCATCATATTGTTGTGGGGTTGATCACCGCCTGCTGGTGGTAACGATTGAGCCGCCATCGTTACACCCGCTGCGCCTGCCTGTAAATGATAGACATTGTCACCTGGGGTTTTGCATAACGCCACCTCAATTTGCGGCAAGGGATAATTTCCAGGAAGAGCGCTGGCCCGCACGATATGGGAATGATTGGGGATCTCCGACTCCAGCAAACTGACAGTTTCCGAACCACCCGTCTCGCCTAAATCATGCAAGGATAACCCAGGCCCTTGCCCAGGATGCATCGGCGCGCGGCCTTGCAGGTCAGGTAGGGCAAAATTCGATGCTCCGTTCCCTCCATAGGTGGTGCCTAACAAGGAGAACAAGGCGGTGTTCTGTGAGAGGGGCAGCAACTGACCATCACACCAGGCCCATCCTCTCGGGGCAAAGTTAAAAGGAAATATGCGGATTTCTGCAACAAATGGGTCTGCCATATCATTCTCCTATGTGGGGGATGGAAAGATGCCAAACAACGAAATAATAAAGTTGACACAAAGATACGGCTGGAAATTCGTGTGCGGCTGGCTTCCCCCAACCGCCGAGACCAGGCCAGGATTCATGTTTACATCCAGATTGTTAATCTTCCTGTACCCCTCGGTAGCAGGCGTACGCGCGAAAACCTTGCCATCTGGGCTGGTTTCCTGCGCAAAATCCGTGCTGACTAGCAGCGGATGAGAATGGGAAGAAATTTGTGAAACGGTGAGGGTAATTTCTTCAGCTCCTCCCGTCCCAGCTAAAATAAACCCATTTCCCTGGTGGGTCGGGATGCGCCCGCGCAAGTCCGGCAGAGCATAAGTGCTTTCCCCATCCCCTCCGTAGGTGGTCCCAATCAATTGGAAGAGGGTCTCATATTCACTAATCGGCAGCAACTGCCCCTCGCAAAACATCCACCCGCCAGGAGCAAAGTTGCCAGCAAACATTCGAATTTCGCCCACATAAGGCTGTGCCATGATGTCTCTCCTATATTATCCCGGTGAGGGAAAAATACCCTGCAAGGCAATCGCAAAGTTCAGGGTCAAAAAGGGTTGCATATTCAAATGCGCCTGGCTTCCGCCGACATTCATCACAGAAGCGGGGTTTAAGGCGACCAGGCTGCCGGGAGTCCCATACATGTCACTCAGGCTTTTGGCAGGGAACGCATTGGTCGGGTCACTGGTGGTGCCCTGAACTTGTTTCGCATTGAATGAGTGGGTGTGAGTTGGCAATTCTGAAATAGAAAGCGTGTGGGCCTGTTCACCGCCGCGCTCCCCCAATGTGTGGCCGCTTCCTACGTGGATAGGGGTTCTGGCACGCAAATCCGGTAGAGCAAAGTTCACTCGACCATCGCCGCCAAAAGTCGTACCCAGTAGCGAAAAAAGAGCTTGATTTTCGTTGATCGGCAGCAGTTGCCCGTTACATAAAGCCCAGCCTTTGGGGGCAAACCCAAAAGACATGATGCGGATTTCGCTTAAGAATGGTTCAGCCATGGAATACTCTGCCTCCTATAACGTGCCGGGGTCGAAATAATCCTGGGTGTACCAGGTTTCGGTGTCTCGTGATTTGAGGATAAATGACAGGTCGCCGGCAAGCAGCCTGGCATGGATCCAGCCATCTGGCGCAACCTCAACCGCCTGGACCGGCAAGCTCGAGCCGAAATCCTTGAGCAGCGCCCAGTTCCGCCCATCTTTCGATCCGAAAACTTTGCCATCGGTGGCGCCCCGAAAGAGGTGATACTGCCTCTTACTCTGAGGAAGAGGGAGGGACTTCGACGCCGATAGCAACGGCGTCAGGGCAGCGCTGGCGGAAATGAACACGACCCGCAAGAACTGCCGCCGATCCAAACGAGAATTTCTTATCAACATTTCCATAGCATACATCCTCGGGATAAACACAAGGTATTCAATCAGGATAAGAGGAAAAAGCGAATGCGAACTGAGAAAAAATGAAGGAGAGGAATGAGGGGTTTCCCAACATTCTCCTGACGACCGACTTAGATTTGAGGTAACATTTTCTACGGATACCGTTTGGCACTTTTATCATATCATAGCTATTTTCTTAGTCGCTCGATCACAGCGCAAAAGGGTCGTCTGTAAGCTTTTTGTAACGTAATTGTAATATTTCTCTATTAGGAATGGCGCTGGAATCGTTCGCCAGAGGTTCAGCCACTGCCAATGGTCCTCAGGATCCCTGCTATAATGGTTGTATCTCACAAACGGAGAAGCTGAATGCGAACGATTGATCTTTCGACGATGGTTCCCGTTCGAGTGTTGAACCTGAATGAATTTGAGCAGAAATCCTCAATTCATCCCAGCCACACCCAATTCGACTGGACGACGGGTTGGAATGATATCTTGCAAATCGCACTGTATCAAAAAGGGCCCGAAGTGTCCGAGGTCGGCTCCACCTGGTTAGAGAATCTAATCCGCATGAACGCTCTGCGTGCCCTCCGGCCCTCAGATGTCAAGGCGTTAGGTGGAGAGTCGGCCTTTTTCTCCACCGCACATGTCACCGCCGGGGACGACGCCCATCTTGTTTGGAGCATCCCCTGGCTGCTGGACACGCGCATGATTAGCTTCCGCGCCGATCTCTTGGAGAAAGCGGGGATTTCTCCTCAGGAAGCCTTCTCTACTGCCGACACCCTATACGAAACGCTCAGCCGTCTGCAAGGCGCCGGCCACCCCTATCCACTATTGCTGGCTACGGGCGCGAACTCCCTGCATATTTTAGCCAGCTTCCTGTGGGGGCGCGGCGCGGACTTCCGCTCAGCGGACCTCCGCAAAATCACCCTTCGTGAGGCTGAGGCCCGTCAAGGTCTCCTGGATTATTTCCGCCTGCACAAGTTCATAGATCCGCAACATGCTCAAAAGGGATATGGTGATCTGGACGCCCTTTATCTTGCCGGTGAAGGTGTGGTCAACTTCAGCGGACAGTGGCTCATGGAAACCGTGAAGAATCAAATTACCGAGCTGACCGAAGCCGCTCAACACACCCGTTACGCGGCCCCTCCTGGCGTGCCCTATATCGGGGGTACACACTTGGTGACCTGGAAGCACTGTATTCATGAAGAATTAGCCCTGGCAATGATCCAGCACCTCACCAGCCCCTTTGCCTATCAGACTCTGGCCCAAGACGCCAGCATCATCCCGGCGCGCAAAGAAGTCCTCAACAGCCCGCCCTTCGCCAACGACCCCGATTACCGTTTGGTTACCCGGCTGATTGAAAACGGACGCAGCTTCAACTCCGGTAATTTGTGGGCCGGCATTGAAATGCGCCTGACCACTTTCTGTGAAAAACTCTGGCATGACCTTTTCACCAACCCGGATTTGGATCTGGAAGGCGAAATCGAACGCCGCATTCACGAGTTGTCTACCCGCCTGGAGCGCACACTGCTTTCTGTATAACGAACGAAAGCGCCTCATCCATTGTATTAACCACCGGCTGGATTTTCATCCAACCGGTGGTTTTTTATATCCTGATCGACTTGACTCTCAGCAGAAGCATGGTAAGATAATTCTTGTATACAAGAAAATCCATACAAAAGGCAGGGCAAAGATGAGCAACAAGAATGAAAGACGGCAATTTTACGGTTCGATCACCGTCAGTGAACGCGGACAAATTGTCATACCCGCCGATGCGCGGCGGGATTTTGGTATTGAAATCGGCGATAAATTGCTCGTCTTTGGCGACCTGGATAAGGGATTGGCGATCATGAAAGCCTCTACCCTCCTTGAAATGATGCCCGATCTACGCCCATTCCTGGATACCAAGGAGGAGAAACCAAAGGACCAAAAGAAATGAACGACCACTCACGCCAACGCTTCATCCAAATCATTGCCATCATCGGCTCCAGCGCTGCCGCCATGAGTGTGGTGTTCTCCCGCGGAGGAGAGAATATCTTGATCACCGTGCTCTTAGCCACCCTGGCGGGAACGGCGGGACATTTTCTGTTTACCGGCCTCGGGACGTTGGTGATGCGCCTACAGAAACGCTGGTCAGCAGCCCGTCCTGGGAAAGCAGTGTATTCGTTCAATCGACTACCGTCTCAAGAATTCGCTCTGGCAGGCGGAAAAGGCCGCGCCCTGGCTCAATTGACTCAAACCGGCCTTCCTGTCCCATCAGGCTTCGTCCTGCTCACCCGGGCTTTTGACGGTGACGAATTAACACCGCAAGCTTGGCAGCAGACTCAAGCAGAACTCAAACGGCTGCGCCAGCAAAAGACCACCGCATTTGCAGTTCGCTCTTCCGCCCTCAGCGAGGATTCCGCTCAGACGTCTTTTGCGGGTGAGTTCGACAGCGTCTTGAATGTCTGCAGCGATGAGGAAATCCGAAAAGCCATCCGCACCGTGCGCCAGTCGCGAGATAACATGCGCGTCCAGGCCTACACCCAATCGCAAAAACTACAAGGCAACCAGCACGATATGGCCGTGGTGATCCAAAAGATGATTCACCCCGATTATGCCGGCGTGTTATTCACCGTTGAGCCGCTCTCCGGCAATCTCATGCAAATGAGTGGAAATTTCGTGTCTGGGTTGGGCGATAAACTGGTTTCTGGAGATGTATCGGCGCAAACCTTTACGATTGACCGCTCCACCAACACGTATCAGGGCCCTCCTGAACTGCAAGTTATGGCAAAGACTCTCCAGCGAGAAGCGCACGGAATTGAGGCAGAAATGGGCTGCCCGCAAGATATTGAATGGGCCGTTACCGGGAAAAGAATCCACATATTGCAATCTCGCCCCATCACCACCCTCAACAGTTTTGATCCGATCAAGGCTGTTTGGAATGACTCTCGCAAGGGTAGCTTCCTGTGGACGGCCAATAATCTGACAGAGGCCCACCCGCGCGTGCTCACCCCGTTCACCGCTTCACTCACCCAGGCGCTCGAAAAATTAGGCGGACCTTCTCTAACGGTAAAGGGGTACCCGATCAACGGCATCATTTGTGGGCGGATGTATTCCAACCTGAGCGTGCAAATTTCGGCCTTCGCGCGGATGTTCAAAGGAGACGCGCGCCGGGCTTACCGAGAAATGTCGGGCTGGTGGGGAGACATTCCGGAGCAAGTAGCAATTCCTCTCATTCCGCTATCAAAACAGGAATGGGAGCGTGGTATTCTGCTAGATCTTTGGAAAACTGAACGGAAATTTTCCAGCTACCGCCGAAAAGCGCCTCAATTCATAAAAGAAAATCCGGCGAACTGCGCGGCTTTAAAAATGCAGATCCAGCAAGCGCATACGACATCGAAATTGCTGTCCCTCTGGAATGACACACTCTCACTGTACTATCGCGACGCGACCATTCATATCGTGGCGACCAGCTCCGATTTGCAACTGCGCCTGGAGCGTGAGTTGCGCGAGCTGGTGGGAGCAGAAGATGCCAACGCGCTGCTGTCCAATCTCAGCGGCACTTCCGCTCCATTAGAAAGCCTGGGGCCGATAGCAGGGTTAGATAAGCTTGCCCGAGGCCAGATGAGCCGCGAAGAATATCTGGCTCGTTACGGTCATCGTGGAGAGAATGAGGCAGAATGCGCCTGGCCGCGCCCACTGGAAGATCCCAATTGGTTGGATGTGCGGCTGGCCGAGTGGCAGGCGGCACCTGCCGACGTTGAAGGCATGCTGGCCCGGCAGCGGACAGCCTATGCAGCAGCCTGGCAGCGCTTTTGCCAGCAGCACCCCAGGAAAACTCGCCGGATCCAAAAACGCCTGAACATGGCCGCCAAAGCCGCCCAACGGCGAGAACAGGTGCGCTCTGAGGCCACCCGAGTGATTAGTTTGGTTCGTATGTTCGCGCTGCGAGCCGGAGAACTGCTCGGCATTGGTCCGGATATTTTCTATCTGACGATTTCCGAAGTTCTTACTATGTTGAGCGGAGAAGCAGCCACCCTTCCCGACATCGCGATGCGCAAAGAAGTGTACCAGCAATACGAAAGCTTACCACCCTACCCGCGCATGATTCTCGGCCGCTTTGATGCGTTCGCCTGGGCTGCTGACCCGCAGCGGCGCAGCAACCTGTTCGACCCCAGCACGCCGCTCAGTCAACCCACTTCCCCAAGCGAAAATATGATCACCGGCGTGGCAGGAGCCCTGGGCGTGGTCGAAGGCACCGTCCGCCGCTTGGACCACCTGGAAGACTCGTCCGTTTTCCAGGCTGGCGAAGTTCTGGTCACCGGTCTGACCAACATCGGCTGGACGCCCCTCTTCCCACGTGCCGCAGCCATCGTCACCGACCTGGGCGCGCCGCTTAGCCACACGGCCATCGTGGCCCGCGAATTAGGCATCCCAGCGGTGGTTGGCTGCGGTGATGCCACCCGGCGATTGAAAACGGGCGACCGGGTAAGGGTCAATGGCGGCAAAGGATTTGTTGAAATCCTCTCCCGAGACAACTCCTAAGAATGGCCGGCGGGCGAATACCCCGCCGGCCAT
>CAYOHX010000083.1:0-21648 GCA_964403875.1 uncultured Anaerolinea sp.
GCATGTCCTTAATCCGTCGGTTGAGAAATGACCAGGATTTATTACAAAAAGCCAGAAAACTCCTCAGTTTTACCGATAACCGTCAGGATGCTTCGCTGCAAGCTGGTCATTTTAATGATTTTGTGGAAATTGCGTTACTACGCTCAGCCTTATATCGAGCGGTGAAAGCGAACGAACAAACAGGAATTTCTCATGATGTCTTGACGATGAAGGTTTTTCAATCCCTGGATCTCCCAGTCGAGTACTATGCCAGCGACCCTGAAGTTCGCTTTGCTCAGAAAGCTGAAACTGACCGCGCCTTACGTGAGGTTTTAGGCTACAGAATCTACCGTGACCTCAAGCGTGGATGGCGTATTACTTCTCCAAATCTTGAGCAATCGGGTTTGCTTAGAATCGAATATGCATCTTTAGATGAACTGTGTTCTGCGGAAGACGTTTGGCAGAATACGCATGAGGTGCTTACTTCAGCAACTCCCGAAACCAGAATACGAATCGCGAAGGTTTTATTAGATTACATGCGTCGTGAACTGGCGATTAAGGTTACCTACCTCGATCAGGGAGCACAAGAAAGTTTACGGCAGCTTAGCAGTCAACGTTTGATTGCTCCCTGGGCAATGGATGAAAACGAGATACTCGAGCATTCTTCTGTTTTATTTCCCAGACGAAAATTGGGCGACCAAGATGAGTATGGTGGGAATCTTTACCTCTCACCTAGGGGTGGATACGGACAATTTTTACGTAGGAACACAACCTTCCCAGACTATCACGATCATATTTCTGTAGATGACACCGAAGATATCATCGATCAAATCCTCAACAGCTTACGTATCGCCGGCCTGGTAGAGAAGGTCGTCGATGAAAAGAATGATGTCGGTCATAAACCGGGTTACCAGTTACTCGCTTCAGGAATGATCTGGAAAGTTGGAGATGGAAAACTGGCTTTTCACGACCCGATCCGTGTTCCACGTATGCCTGAGGGCGGGGGTAAAACAAACGAATTTTTTGTAAATTTTTACCAAACCGTAGAAAAACAAATCCTTGGTATCGAAGCGCGGGAGCATACCGCTCAAGTTCCCTCAGCTCAACGTGAAGAGCGTGAAGCAAGATTCCGTACGGGGGAGTTACCCATTCTTTACTGTTCACCCACCATGGAATTGGGGGTGGATATCTCCGAACTTAACGCGGTCAATATGCGGAATGTACCGCCCACTCCTGCGAATTATGCGCAACGCAGTGGACGCGCTGGTAGAAGCGGACAACCAGCAATGGTCTTTACGTATTGCACCATCGGTAGCCCCCACGACCAGTATTATTTCAAACGTCCTGGATTGATGGTCTCGGGAGCAGTTACCCCACCCAGGATCGACATGACGAATGAAGATCTAATACGCAGCCATGTCCAGGCAATTTGGCTGGCAGAATCTGGGTTAAGCCTGGGTGCTTCCTTGAAAGATTTGCTTGATCTTTCCGACTCATCCAGGTTATGCTGTCTTGATTTTGTTCAGGATGCATTAAATTCACAAGGTAATCGTACCAAAGCAAAACTGAAAGCTCATGCAGCCCTAAGCGATATTGAATCAGATTTAATTCAAACGGATTGGTGGAATGAGGGTTGGCTGGATAGTGTCCTTTCACAAATTGACCTTCAATTCAACCAGGCTTGTGAACGATGGCGAAATCTTTATCGAGCTGCAATGAACCAACTAGAAGTGCAGCACAAAATTATCAAGGATGCCAGTCGATCTATTCAGGATAAACGCCAGGCTGAACGGTTATATCAAGAAGCGAAAAGCCAATTGGAATTGTTGACTGAGGCGGAAAATATTGTCCAATCTGACTTTTATTCATATCGCTATTTTGCCAGCGAAGGTTTCTTGCCGGGTTACAGTTTCCCCCGCCTACCACTTTCCGCATATATTCCCGCCCGGCGTATCCGAAGTCAGGACGACGAATTCTTATCGCGGCCACGTTTCCTGGCTATCTCGGAGTTCGGCCCACGTTCAATTATTTACCATGAGGGATCCCGCTACATCATCAACAAGGTGAACCTACCTGTTTCAGACACGGGTGAAGGGTTTGCTGTATTACGCGCCAAGCAATGTCCAATCTGCGGATACCTGCATCCAATTACAACAGGTGATGGATTAGACCGTTGTGAACGCTGTGGATCCTTGCTGGAAGCTCCAATGAATAATCTTTTCCGCCTGCAAAATGTATCCACCAAGCGAAGAGATCGTATCTCCTCGGATGAAGAAGAACGCTTGCGTCAAGGGTACGAACTGCGCACAGCCATTCGCTTTGCCGATCATGGTGGCGTCATCTCAGCCCGTAATGCAGAAATTCATTTCCAGAGTAAATTAATTGGTAAATTGACTTATGGTAATTCAGCTACGCTTTGGCGTATCAATTTGGGCTGGCGAAGACGCGCTAATCCACAGCAATATGGATTTATTCTCGACACCGAGCGAGGCTACTGGGCACGTAAGGAAGATGATCAAACGACACTCGAAGCAGACGATCCCATGTCTCCCCGGACGATGCGGGTTGTTCCTTTTGTCGAGGATCACAAGAACTGCTTACTCTTCGAGCCGAATGAAGGATTAGAGCTTGCACAGATGGCATCCTTGCAAGCAGCATTAAAGAATGCGATTCAAGTGGAATACCAGCTTGAAGACAGCGAAGTCGCTGCGGAACCTTTGCCAAGCGGCGATGAGCGCCATTCGATTCTATTCTACGAATCTGCCGAAGGAGGCGCGGGCGTTTTGCGGCGTCTGGTCGATGATCCAGGCGCGTTCGCCAGAGTAGCTGCCCAGGCATTACAAGTCTGCCATTTTGATCCGCAGACTGGTGAAGATTTGCGACATGCGCCAAATGCCAAAGAAGATTGTGAAGCTGCCTGTTATGACTGCCTGATGAGTTATTACAATCAAATGGATCACCGACATTTAGACCGGCAGACGATCAAAGAATATCTACTGCAGTGCAGTCAAAGTACATCAACATCCTCTCCACAGACCATCTCCAGAGCCGAACATTATCAACACTTGCTGAATCTCTGCCAATCGGATCTTGAGAGAGAATGGTTAACTTTCATTGAAAAAAGCAATTTGCGATTACCGAGCCATGCACAGCTTCTTTTGGAAACCTGTCATACACGTCCTGATTTCTTTTATGAGCAGGAACACGCCGCGATCTATGTTGACGGTCCCCATCACATCTACCCCGAAAGACAACAACGTGACCAGACTCAGAAGGATTGTATGGAAGATACCGGATACACAGTCATTCGTTTCTCATTAAAAGATGATTGGGATCAGATAATCAAGCGATACCCCTCCATCTTTGGAGGTAATGCATAATCATGACTTACACTGTTGGTTCTCTCGTCAAAGCGCGCGGTCGTGAATGGGTCGTACTACCCGACTCCACTGATGATCTTCTAGTATTACGACCATTGGGTGGTTCGGATGATGAAATTGCTGGCATTTATATCCCCCTAGAACCAGTAACCCCTGCTACCTTTGACCTCCCTGACCCTTCACAAGTAGGGGATTATCGTTCAGCTCGATTGTTGCGCGATGCGGTCAGGCTTGGTTTTCGCTCCAGCGCTGGTCCGTTCCGCTCTTTTGCACGGGTCGGCTTTGAACCTCGTCCCTATCAGCTTGTTCCATTGCTGATTGCACTCAAATTAGACCCGATCCGATTGTTAGTCGCGGATGATGTCGGTATTGGCAAAACCATTGAAGCGGGCTTAATTGCACGCGAATTACTTGATCGTGGAGAAATTGAGCACCTTGCAGTTCTCTGTCCACCACCTCTAGCCGAGCAATGGCAGTCTGAACTTCGAGAGAAGTTTCATATTGAAGCGGAATTGGTTCTGCCATCCACGGCATCTCGGTTGGAACGAAATCTCAGTCTAGGTGAATCACTTTTCGAACGTTATCCCTTCGTAATCGTCTCGATGGACTACATTAAATCCGATCGTCGGCGAGAAGAATTCAAGCGTGCTTGCCCCGAATTTATCATTGTTGATGAAGCCCATACTTGTGCTTACGGTGCCGAAAGAGGTGGACGCCACCAGCGATTTGAAATGGTGAGGGGGTTGGCTCAGAATCCTAACCGGCACATCGTTCTCGTAACCGCCACACCTCACAGTGGAAAAGAAGAAGCTTTCCGTTCTTTACTCACCTTTCTGGATAAAGAATTTGATGATCTACCTGAAGACTTGACCGGCGAAGAAAACCTACGTTACCGTAAACGCCTTGCCCAGCACTTTATCCAACGCCGGCGTGGTGACATTCAGAACTACCTGGACTCCAAAACCCCCTTCCCCAAGCGTGAAGATCGCGAAGACTCTTACAAGCTCAGTCCGGACTACAAGCGGTTATTTGAACGGGTGCTGGATTATGCCCGAGAATCTGTTTTGGATGCCACCGGTGGGCAATTCCATCAGCGAGTACGCTGGTGGTCAGCTTTGGCATTGTTACGCTCACTGGCCTCCAGCCCTGCAGCAGCAGCGGCAACCTTGCGCAACCGTGCCGCGCCAGCCGAAGCTGAAAATCCGGAAGAAGCCGACGAAATTGGTCGCCGTACGATTCTCGATATCATTGTGGATGAATCTGCAGATGGTTCTGATGTCACCCCCGGCTCTGATCCTGGTGGAGAAGAGGATGAAGGACAACGAAACCGCCGTCGTTTATTGGATATGGCCCGGGCTGCTGATGATCTATTAGGTGAGAAAGACGAAAAGCTGAAAAAAGCCGTTGACCTGATCAAAGGTCTGCTAAGCGAAGGTTACCATCCGATAATATTCTGCCGCTTCATCCCTACCGCTGAATATGTTGCTGCTGAACTTCGCACACGTTTACCAAAAGATGTAGAGGTAATGGCGGTCACCGGGTTATTGCCCCCTGAATCACGCGTGGAGACAATACGACAGCTGTGTGAATCCAAAAAACATGTTTTGGTTGCAACGGACTGCCTGAGCGAAGGTATCAACCTGCAGGAGCATTTTGATGCAATCCTGCATTATGACCTATCCTGGAATCCTACTCGCCACGAACAACGTGATGGCCGGATAGACCGATATGGTCAGCCCAGTTCAACGGTACGTGTATTAACTTATTATGGTTTGGATAACCAGATCGACGGAGTTGTTCTGGACGTATTGCTGCGAAAACATCGAACAATTCGCAGCTCATTAGGCATATCAGTGCCAGTCCCGGTAAATACAGAACAAGTAGTAGAAGCGATATTCGAAGGATTGCTTCTGAAATCCAATCCGAATGTCTTGCAAGGCTATCTGCCTGGTTTCGATGAGTACATCAAACCGCAAAAAGATGACCTGTACGGAAAATGGGAAGCCGCCTCGGAACGTGAAAAACGTTCGCGAACTCTATTTGCGCAAGAAACGATTAAAGTGGATGAAGTCGCCCGTGAATTGCACGCTGTTCAGGCTGCCATTGGGTCCGGAGTGGATGTTACTGATTTCACCCGTAGAACATTGGCTGTATTTGGCGCTCAAACCAACGGAACTGATCCTCTGGACACGAACCTGACAGAAGCATCCTCTGCGCTAAAAGACGTTTTGGCGCAATCCTCAGGGTTTGATCTCACCAATCCGAAATTCAGATTCCGATTCAATCAGCCAGTCCAGGAAGATGAACACTACCTGCAACGTACCCATCCTTTTGTGGAAACGCTTGCAAATCACGTTCTTGAAACTGCCCTCGATCCTCTTTCGGGTGATGCGGTGCGTTACCCGGCTGCCCGCCGCTGCGGAGCCATCCGTACCAAAGCAGTGGATAACCGTACCACATTACTGTTGGTACGGTTCCGTTATCACATCATCCAAACTCAGAATAACGTTGAAAAACCTCTGCTTGCTGAAGACTGCCGGCTGCTCGCTTTCTCTGGGAGTCCACAAAGCGCGGTTTGGTTAGAAGAAAACGAAGCCGAAAAACTTCTTTTGGCTCAACCGGATGGCAATATCGCTGCTGATCAGGCTGCCGAATTTGTTGGAAGAGTGATCGATGGATTTGAACTCCTTCGCTCTCACCTGGATCAAGCTGCCATGCAGCGGGGTGAGGAATTGCTGGAAGCACATCAGAGGGTACGGTTGGCGACTAAAACCCGAAATGTACGCTATCGGGTCGAACCACAGTTGCCCCCAGATATCCTGGGAATTTACATTTTCCTACCAGCAATTTAGTTAATGAAGGAAGCGATACTGACCTATGCAAACTCGTAACCGAAACACATTTACCACCATCCATACCGAGGGAGCCTTGCTCCCTGTTGATTTGCTGCAGCGTATCAGCGAGAACGACAAAAACCTGGAAGGACTAAACCCGGAGAGTTATCACCTTGCGCCAGGCGAGAAACTCAATGAAGCGATCAACCGTTCATGGAACCGGTTAAGCGGGTTGTGGGGCACCTTCCAGGCGGCGCGTGGTCGGTTAGGTTCAACGGATGCAGGCACGACATTGACACGTGAACGTTGGCTATTGCCATTGTTTCAGGAATTGGGTTTTGGTCGTTTGAGCACATCAAAAGCAGTTGAAATTGAAGGGAAATCTTATCCGATCTCTCATCGCTGGCAAAATGTCCCCCTTCATTTAGTTGGCTGTGGGATTGGATTGGATAAACGCACCCCAGGCGCCGCCGGCGCTTCTCGAACCAGCCCGCACAGCCTGATGCAAGAATACCTCAACCGGTCAGATGATGTTCAATGGGGTGTTATTTCAAATGGGTTAGGCTTGCGTATCTTACGTGATAACGCCACCCTCACCCGCCAGGCATATATCGAATTTGACCTTGAATCGATGTTTGATGGTGAGATCTACTCCGACTTTGTCTTATTATGGTTGATTTGTCATCAATCCCGCTTTGAAACAACCGAGAAACAGACGGAGTGCCTGCTGGAGAAATGGTCTAAGAGCGCTCAGGAGAGCGGTACGCGTGCGCTGGATGACCTGCGTCGCGGGGTGGAAGAAGCCATTGTCAGCTTTGGGCAGGGATTTTTGCAGCACCCAATGAATGGAGAGCTGCGCAACCGGCTAAAAAATGGTGATCTTTCCGCACAAGATTACTATCGCCAGCTCTTGCGCCTGGTTTATCGGTTGATATTCCTCTTTGCCGCTGAAGACCGCGATCTGCTGCTTCTACCGGGTGCAGCGGCGGAAACTCGGCAGCGATTCCAGAATTACTATTCCACAACCCGATTACGAGTTTTAGCCCAAAAACAACGCGGCAGCCGGCACCACGACCGCTATGAAGCCCTGCGCCTTGTAATGACCTTGCTGGGCTCTGATTCGGGCTGCCCGGAGCTAGCCATCCCAGCTTTAGGTGGATTTTTGTTCGATGCTCATTCTACGGCTGACCTCAATGACGCCAAACTGGATAACCAGGCTTTATTGATCGCTGTACGCAGTCTGGCTTTCATCACTGAAGGAAATACCCGTCGGGCAGTGGATTATCGTAACCTGGGGCCGGAAGAACTGGGAAGCGTTTACGAATCTTTGCTGGAACTGCATCCCCTGTTGAATACCGATGCAGGGACTTTCCAGTTAACCAGCGCCGCCGGGAACGAACGGAAAACAACCGGGAGTTATTACACGCCATCCAGTTTGATCCAGGTTTTGTTGGACTCGGCTTTGGATCCCGTGATTGAAGATCGTTTAAAGGGAAAACAGGATGCTGTACAACAGGAACAAGCCCTCCTCGATCTGAAAGTCTGCGACCCTGCCTGCGGCAGCGGGCATTTTTTGATTGCTGCAGCACATCGTATCGCCGGATGGCTGGCAGAAGTGCGCGCAGGCGACAATGAACCTTCACCCAACGAGACCCGGCGGGCATTACGAGACGTGATTCGCCACTGTATTTACGGTGTGGATATCAACCCAATGGCAGTGGAATTGTGTAAGGTGAATTTGTGGCTGGAGTCGCTTGAACCCGGCAAGCCGCTCTCCTTCCTCGATGCGCACATCAAGTGCGGTAACAGCCTGGTGGGGGTGGGGCCGGGGTTGGACATCAGCCAGCTGGAAGTGCCGGACGAAGCCTTTAACCCCGTGACCGGGGATGACAGGGCGATGGCCGCCTTTCTGAAGAAGCGCAACAAAAACGAACGCGAGGGTAAAGAATTCATCGTTACCGTGCTGAAGACGCGCGAAGATCTGGATCACTGGATCGCGGAGCGCAGCCGGGGGGTGGAAGCCATGCCCGAAGACAGCGCGGCGGATGTGCAGGCCAAAGCGCAAGCCTATGCGGACCTGCAGGAATCGGTGGAAGTTCACCGCCAGCGGCAGGCGGCCGATTTTTGGACGGCGGCTTTCTACTGGAAAATCATCGCGCCGGCCAGTAAAGCCTATGAAATTGCGGCGCCCACCCAGGGGCAGCTGAAGCGCCTGCGCAGCGACCGGGAGGTGCATGCGGGGTTGCCGGAGCAGGTGCGGCGGTTGAGCCGCGCGGTGAATTTCTTCCACTGGTCGCTGGAATATGCGGAAGTGACCGCCGCAGGCGGCTTTGACTGTGTGTTGGGCAACCCGCCCTGGGAGCGCATCAAATTGCAGGAAGAGGAGTTTTTTGCCAGCCGCGACCCGCAGATTGCCGCTGCGCCCAACAAAGCGGCCCGAGCACGGCTGATTAAAGCCCTGGAAGAAACCAATCCGGTATTGTTCCAGGAGTTTGAGGACGCAAGACATGCGGCCGAATGCGCCAGCAAATTCGTGCGCCAGTCGAGCCGCTACCCGCTGACCGCAGTGGGGGATGTCAACACCTACGCTTTGTTTGCGGAGCATTTTCGCAATTTAACCAATGCCAACGGCCGCGCCGGGGTGATTGTGCCCACCGGAATCGCTACGGATGACACCACCAAGGACTTCTTTGGCGACATGGTGGAGAAGCGCTCGCTTGCTAGCCTGTTTGATTTTGAAAATAAAGAAGCTATTTTCCCAGGCGTGCATCGCAGCTATAAATTCTGCTTGCTGACACTTTCTGGAGCACCGGTGAAGCAAGCCCAGTTCATCTTCTTCGCTACCCGCGTGGAGCACCTGCGCGATGAACGCCGCCGTTTTTCACTCGATCCGGCGGAGATCGCCCTGTATAACCCCAACACTCGCACCATGCCGGTTTTCCGCACGCGGGCCGATGCCGAATTGACCCGCAAGATTTACCAGCAGGTACCGGTGCTGGTCAACGAGCGCACCGGCGAGAACCCCTGGGGGGTGAGTTTCCTGCGTATGTTTGATATGTCCAACGATAGCGGGCTGTTCGTCACCGAGCCGCGCGAGGGGTATGTGAGGTTGTATGAAGCGAAGATGTTTCATCAATATGATCATCGTTGGGCAACCTATGATAATAATGCAGATGTCAGGGATACGTTATGGACTGAAAAATGCGAGCCAACATTTCAAGTAAAAGCTCGATATTATGTGAAAAAAAATGAGGTAGCATCCAAACTTGATGATTGGCAAAATAAATGGGGCTTGGTTTTTCGAGGTGTTGGCAGGGCAACGGACGAAAGAACATCAATATTCACCATCGTTCCAATGGTAGGTTTAGGAAATAGTGCTCCTTTTGTCAAGTTCAGGATGAATAATCCAATATTATCAACATGTCTATTGGGTTGTTTTAATAGCATCATTTTTGATTATGCAATACGGCTGAAGGTGCCGGGAATAAATATTAACTTCTTTATTGTCAAACAATACCCTGTTCTTCCCCTATCATTTTTTTCCCAATGCGATATTGACTTTATATCACCCCGAATCATTGAACTTGTCTTCACTGCTCACGATATGAAACCTTTCGCTGAAGATATGGGCTATCATGGGGAACCCTTCCTCTGGGACGAAGACCGGCGTGCCTTGCTACGAGCCGAACTGGATGCCTATTATGCCAAGCTTTATGGATTAAACCGTGATGAACTGCGATACATCCTTGATCCACAGGATGTCTATGGCCCCGATTTTCCAGGCGAGACGTTCCGCGTATTGAAAGACAAGGAAATCCGACAGTATGGTGAGTACCGCACGCGCCGGTTGGTTCTCGAGGCGTGGGACCGGCTCGCAGAGCGAGGTGTCGAAGTTGGCAATCCCGATGGCTACCCATCACAAGATTCTGCAGTTACAACAAAACAGGAAACAATTTCAGTAGCGCAGCCCAGAATTGAAAGCCGGCCAGCAGCAGTTCAAACCCAGCTTTCCACGCCGGCGAAGCCGCCTTTGCCAGTGACACCGCCAACTATGGTGATAAAAGAGATCGATCCGCCTGTAGATCAGCCGACATTAACTGATTTCGGATTGTACAAGTGCGAAGTCTGCGGGAAGATGGTGATGGGATTTGAGAAGGCAAACCACGAACAGGAAAAACACGGCGGTAAGGGTGTGGAGTGGAAGAAGATGAGATGATGGCTCCTAAAATTAAGCATATGTCCAAAAAGGAATTTGACAAAGTGGCGAACCGTAGCTGGGTGCCTGTTATGCTATCTGGTGAAGGGATACCCAATTGGATACGAGGCATCCCTGAAGATAAGGTGGAATTCATCCTTGCCAGTGGGACCCATATCGATCCCGGGATTGTGGAAATGAATGGCAGCACATACAGCGGGGCGGTTGGCGGCGTGGACGTTTACCGGTATGATGAGAATGATGTTTCAAGAGGCTACCCCATCAACAAAGATCATTACATTCTTGTGCTTGATCCTAAGGAAGATAACGCGTTACTTGTGCATGGCCCGCTAAAAGACCATGAGCATTGGATTTCACGCTTACCAGAATTGCCGGAAGACATTGAAATTATTGAAGATTACGAAGAATGATTTCGTAAAAAGGGGATCGGTTTATCATGGCTGATACACGAGTACAACTGGAAGCAGAAGACTGGGTTCGTTGTGAATGGTTGCCCAGACAATTCAATCAGCAATTTCGGCGTGAGCGTCTGCGCCTGACCGCAGGTGGCGTTTTTGATTTTGATGCCGTGAGCGCCGATGATACGATTGTGGCGAATATTTCTACCAGCAGTGGCGTTACGGCCGGCGGTAAAAATCCAGCCGCCAAGATACAAAAACTCAGGGCAGATATGTTATTTTTGCTCATGATACAGGCAAAAAAGAGGCTGATTATTCTGACCGAGAAGGATATGTACGAGCTGTGTCGGAAGGAAAAAGTAAACGGCCGCGTGCCTAATGAAATTGATTTTTTGCTCGCAGAACTGCCGGATGCACTGGCAGCGGCATTGAAAGAAGCAAAGAGGAAGGCGTCAGACGAGGTTTCGTCTGGTAGATACGGGAACTGATTTTTTGAGGATTAATTATGACGGATACTGAAAAAGAACTACGCGAGCAACGTGAGATTCGCGGTGTTTCCAAAACCATTCGCGAGATGCTCAAGGGCATGAAATACTCCATTGATTACTATCAGCGCGAGTACAAGTGGCAAACCAAGCAGGTCGAAGAATTGTTGGATGATCTGACAAACCGTTTTCTAGAAGATCATGATGATAACAATCCACGCGATGCAGTGGCCAACTACGGGCATTATTTTCTTGGCTCAGTAGTCATCAGCAACAAGAGAGGACAAAAATTTATCATTGACGGTCAGCAACGCCTGACCACACTGACCTTGCTGCTGATTTTCTTGCACAACATTCAGCGTGACCGCTCTGAGAAAGTGGAAATCGCCGATATGATCTTCTCGGTACGTTATGGGAAAAAATCCTTCAACATGGATGTGCCGGAGCGCCAGGGTGTGATGGAAGCGCTGTTCATGGAAATGGATTTTGATGCATCGGAGAAACCGGAATCCATTCGTAACATTCTCGCCCGCTACCGCGACATTGAAGCGCATTTTCCTGACGATATTAAGGATGACACGCTGCCCTATTTTCTTGATTGGCTGATTGAAAATGTCCATCTGGTAGAGATTACTGCCTATAATGATGATGATGCCTATACCATTTTTGAGACAATGAACGATCGCGGCTTGTCGCTTTCGCCAACAGATATGCTCAAAGGGTATTTGCTGGCAAACATCACAGATGAATCCAAACGCACGACCGCCGCACAAACCTGGAAGGTATGTGTTCAAGAGTTAGCTGAGATCAACAACGATGAGGCAGCAGATTTCTTGAAGGCTTGGCTACGCAGCCAATATGCCAGTTCCATCCGTGAACGTAAAAAGCACGCCAAACCGCAAGATTTTGATCGTTTAGGGACGGAATTCCACCGCTGGGTGCGTGACCATAAAGAAACAATGGGGCTTAAACGCAGCGATGACTTCTACCAGTTCATCGAGCGCGAGATGAAATTCTACGCTCGTCAGTACAAGCTCATCCGAACTGCCTCATTTGAGTACACCCCAGGCTACGAAGACCTGTTCCATATTGCCCAACTCGGGTTCACGCTCCAATACCCCATTCTTTTGGCTCCGCTTAAACCAGGCGATGATGAGATCACGATTGCACGCAAGATACGAATTGTAGCCGGGTTCATTGAAAATCTACTGGCGCGCCGGCTGTGGAACTGGCATAGTATTTCATACTCCACAATGCAGTACGCCATGTTCCTGATCATGAGAGATGCACGTGGCAAATCGCCAGAGGAGCTTGCCGATCTGCTCATCAAGCGTCTCGAAAATGAAGATGGTTTTGTAAATGAACGCTTCAGCATGCACAAAATGAACCGCTACATGGTTCACCGCTTGTTGGCACGTATGACGGATTATCTGGAACGCCAATCTGGCCTTTCTTCAAGGTATGTGGAATATATCAGTAACGGCAAGATCCGTTACGAAGTTGAACATATTTGGGCCAATCACGCTGAAGACCATACAGATGAATTTTCTCACCCGAACGATTTTGCGGATTACCGTAACCGTATAGGTGGCTTGCTTCTACTCCCCAAATCGTTCAACGCCAGTTATGGTGATCTGCCCTATGAAGGTAAAGAAGGCAAGCTTGAACACTATTATGGTCAGAATCTTCTCGCCCAATCTCTCCATCCGCGCGGGTATGAGCACAATCCTGGCTTTTTGCGTTTTGTGGAAACGAGCAAGCTGCCATTTCGAGCGCATGAACATTTCAAGAAAGCCGATTTGGATGCTCGGCAAGAATTGTATGTCCTGCTAGCAGAAAAAGTATGGAGCGCAGAACGGCTGAGAGAAGTATTAGGCTCTTGAGATTATGGATAAGTTCCCGCCGCTTGATTGTTGGTTTGATATTACTTGCGTCACGATAAACCCTGATATCGTTCGTTATGATTTGATATTGAAGAGCGGTATCTCACCTGCAGAATATCAAGCCCTGATTGATGAATTATGCATGGTGATTGCGAGATTAAGACTGGGAAATGATTATCCGCAGTGGCTAACCTACTGGAAGAATAGCACTCCAATACCGCCCGAATTAAAGCTTAGATACCAGAATACTTTTTGGAAAGGTTTTGTTAGCACCAGGGCAACAAAGCGGGGGGCGGCTCCTGTCTATGATCCCACTGCTTTGCAGGGCCACATTGGCGAACTGTTTCTTTATATTATTCAAACCCAACTGAACAGACTCAGGATATCATCGTGCCCTGAAAAACCTAAGCCGTACTCTAAAAGTGAGGGGATTGACTCACTAGAAATAGCAGGCGATATGGGTGATCCTGCCTCTTTACACTATACAGTTTGGGAATGCAAAGCCACGACAGATGTCGCATATCTGTCCAATTATGAATCGAAAATCTATAGTCAACACCTGTATGAAACACCCAAATCATTTGCTGATACTGTTGATAATCTTGACCATAGGTTGAAAGATCATCCGGTATTGGGGCCATTCATAGATGGGATGATTGATGATTTTTACATGAATCCGCCAACCCTCAAAAAGAGATTTGGGGGGTGCGTGTTACTGAGCCCGAATAACGCCCTACATCAGAATGCCTTTTCAGGCTTTAGAGATAAATTTATAGGCATTCTGGCAGATCTCCCTGAATGTCGGCAAGCGCGCTTATGTTATGTTGGCGATCTTGAAGATGTGGTCGAAAAAGTAAGAATCGGGATATGGACAAAATTGCATCCATAGAGAAGTTACAGCAAGGTTTAAGTGCAATCGGCATTACCGATGATTACACTCAAGTTCAGGATTTAATCACTGAACTGCACTTTGCATACGAGGAATTCCGTTTCAAGCAAGATTTACCCACGGTTGCGGACCAAGGGATTTTGTGGAATGTTGCATATTACCTGATCACTGCTTTGTCTTATTCTGGCAGACAAGCCAGGTTGCCCAGCTCTGTGATCGAAGATGGTCTGGCGATTTCCGGTTTAGTCTTTGAACTTCTTGGACGCTATGCAGCGGCTCGGCAGGACGGAGACGCTAGTAGAGTTTGTAATTTAAACGCATCGATAGCTTATACCTTATCGCGTTACCAAGCCAATTCATCGGTTCTGGCAAAATTGCAGTTCAATGAGGATTTATTACCATCTGACCCAGATCACTTTATTGCCCACTGCGATGAGCTTGGTATGAATCTGGTCTTTGGCTTATTAGGTAGACAGTTTTTCTGGTTGTCACAGAATAAGTCGATCTTCTTATCAGCAATACAAGGGATAGGGCCTGAACAAATTATTTTTGAGGAGGCATCATTCTGGGCGTACATGTGCCAAGCCGGGGGAAGATTTGCTGATTTCATGATCAGCGGTGAGGAACTTGCTATTGCAGAGTGTTATGAAAATATCCATAGAGCAAGGGATTTGGCTCTAAACCATGAAATGCTAACAGAACACTGGCTAGCTTCCAGATTGCTAAACTGTGTTGGCAGAATGGAGCAGCGTTCGTCGTGGCGCGTCCTGCAGCGGCAGCACTTTTCGCCAGAATACATCTCAATCCTTACTCGGTTTCCGTGGAATTCTGTCCATGAATTGTGGGATTCGCAAATAGAAGCCCTCGAGGGTGTAGATTTGCAGGATGGCAGCAAGGGCAATATCCTTTCAGATAATATCAAGCGAGCATTGGTAACCATGCCGACCAGCGCCGGCAAGACCCTTATTGCGGAAATGCTAATCGTAAGAGCATTGGAGCGCTACCCAGATGCTAAATGTATCTATGTGGCGCCAAGCAGGGCATTAGTTGATGAGGTGGAGTCAAAACTTCACTATCGCCTGCGATTTCTTGGCTACAAAGTGGCCAGCGTAGTTGGTTCATTTGAAATTAGTGAGTTTGAGGAAGCATATTTAGCGAAAATTAACGTTGCTATTTTGACGCCAGAGAAGCTGGATTACCTATTCAGAAAACGGGATCCGTTCGTTAGCAACATATCACTGATCATTTTCGATGAAACACATAAGGTTGGAGAAGGCGAACGGGGATGGCTTCTTGAAACATTAATAACCTGGCTTCTTTTGAAGCCGAATATTGTGAATACCAAAATGGTGTTCATGAGCGCTGTAATTGCGGGTTCGCAGCATACAGCTATTCGGCTTTGGCTCGGGCAAGGGAATGCTTCCCCTGTTCTTTCGAGCAACTGGTCTCCAACCAGACAGTTATTGGGCATATTGCACTATGAAAGACCCAGACCTGTTTGGAGTAGACCTGTAGCTATAGATGAAAATGGGAACCGCTATTATTGGGATCAAGTGGCACACTTGAATTTTAAGTATCGAATTGGCAGGATTCAAAGACAAGTAGAAGGATTATATGGCTTACGATTTGCGGTTGGACCCAATTACGGAAAAAGAATTTTAACAGAAAGAGAAACAAGGTTTGAACGTTGTCTACGGCTGATACAACTGATTGGAGTCGAAGCATCTACCCTTGTCTATTTTCAGGAAAAGGTAGATCTTGTACGTTTTTGCGATGCAGAAAGGCTTTCCAAATTCTTGTCGGAAATAGTGGATCCCAGGCTGCAACAATTGATCAGTTATATTGAGATTAGATTGGGACCTGATTTTCCAATAGTAAAAAGCCTCCCCTATGGGGTTGCGTTTCACCATGGTGATCTCCCCATAGATATTAGAGGGGAAATCGAAACCGCCTACCGTAGCCGTGTCATTAAAGTGTTGGCATGCACAACCACTCTCGCCGAGGGTGTTAACCTTCCAATTAGAAACTTTATTCTTGGTTACCCCCAAACGCGATATCGTAACCGATTGTCGGTGCGCGATTTTAAAAATATTATTGGTCGAGCAGGTCGAGCTCTTGTTGATACTGAGGGTGCCGTTTATGTTATCCGTCACCCAGAATTCGATAGGGAAGATCAAGATGGCTATCATGATAAGGATTATTTCAACAGCCTAATTGATATGCCTGACGAATCACTGATTTTACATAGCACCCTCACTGAATTTGGGGCCGAGGATGAAGTAATCACGCAATTAAACTTATTGGGAGATGTTATCAATGATGCAGAAACTTTACTACAGCGCGATATTGATGACATGGCCGACGAAATACGCCGCTTCCAAATTTTTATATTCACCCTTTTTGAAGATGGCATTATCGTAAACCCTTCCAATGACAACATCGAGGCGGTTCGAGAAGTTCTCCAACAAACTTTATTGTTCAAATTAGGAACATCAAACCAGATCGAAAACGCTGTAACACGACTTGGCGTAAAATTTGCGATCGTTTCAAGCCAACTGGAATCAAACCGTCTAAGACGGTTTAATTCTTCAGGATTGGGCTTTCGATCCAATATTTTTTTAGAACAAGTAGCTGCACAAATTGTTGCCCGAACCGGCGATTTATCCGTGAATGAATATAGTTTTGAAAATGTAATAACACCTGATGATTTGCAGGCAATCATGGCAAATGTTTGGGAAACAAAACCCAAACAAACAGATTATTCATCTCGATATTTCAAGACAATCTTAGCATTGAACCATTATGCGATATTACTTGATTGGGTAAAAGGGTTGGATTTCGCTGTGATTCGCGACAAATTTTTTAGCAGCATAAAGGATATCGAGCTAAGAACAGAAGCTTGTCAAAGTTACATATCTAAACAGTTCACCTACAAGCTGCCCTGGGTTATCGCTTCTTTACATACTCATGTAGAGCCATTTGGCAATCCGATCCTCAATTTCTGGCTTAATACTATACCCGCGCAGATCAAATATGGCGTTGATACTCCTGAAGCGGTTTATTTTTGTACGGTAGGAATTCGCTCAAGATTTTTGGCCAGGAGACTTGGCGAGATATACCGGCAAGAAGTTGGTATCATGGTGCAAGAGGATTGGGATCCGGTAGAGAATTGGTTTTTGAGATTAAGCCCTTTTTCTTTACGCGAGCGAGCTCCCGATTTGCCAGAGTTGGCAGTCCGCCAAGCAATTCGTAGGGTGAACACAATCCGAAGACCTAGCCGCAGGTTGTTTGCTGACCGCAGAATCTATGTGTTGATCGCTGGCTGGCAATATTATGATGGCGAGAGACTGATTGATGAAATCTTTGCCCAGCATGCCGACACAACGTTGGAATTGAAACATGAACCTGAAAATGAGTATGATGAATATGCAGTTGCGATTTATTGGCCAAGAGTCCATGCCAAATTGGGCTATATTCCCCGAGAACATAACGAGGAAGTCGCCACTTTATTGGCGTTAGGGCATAGGCTGGAAATCAGGATTATAACGATAAGAGGGCTTGATGCTGGTGGACGCAGACAAGTTGAAATTAGAATAGAGATTATTGAATAAAATGTGTAGCAAAATCACTTTGCTGGCAGAATTGCGTATTCCGGGGTGAATTCAACCAGTGAATCCGGATGATGGTGACCAGTGCGAAGCGGAACAAAACTGATATGGTCATTACAAATTAGGTGGCCAACAGATCTCACTCTGAGGTGAATAAAAAAACATATGTGTTTGGTTTAATGAGTATCACCTCTTTTCTTAAAAATAGAGGCCGTTTAGTTGAAAAAGGCTCTTGAGTAAAAAATCAAGAGCCTTTTCTTGCTAAATTCCAAATCCCATTTGACCCTCCGGAACCACCTCCTTTCTTCTTGTCCGTCTAACTATCACCATCTTTTGGCTAACCCAATCATCCCAGGTCATCACCTTCGGGCTTGGTACGATCGCAGCGCTGGGCTTGGTCAAACTACCCATCGGATTATGGCTTACCTGCAGGTCATCAGCAAACAGGGTCTGCAAGTCGGATAGTTTTGCCCCATCCAGCACATCCCGCGCCAGTTGCGTGAGGAAGTCGCCTTCCTCTTCTGGCACGATTGCGCCTCCGACCTCATCGCCGTAGACGAGCTGCGCAGCCTTCATCTTCCTTCCCATGAGAGCCAGGGCAGTTGCTTCCATCGCCGTGGAGTAGACCGAGAAAATAGCCTTCACCGGCTGGGTCTGCCCCAATCGCCATACACGCCGGACGCTTTGCCAAAGCGTATATAATGAATACTCGATCTCAAAAAAGACCACGGTAGAAAACTGCACCAGGTCAAGACCGGTTTCCACAAGCCGCGGGTTGCAGATCAACGCATCGATGGTATTCACCCGTTTGGCGATCCATTCTTCCCGCTTGCGCGGATCAACATTACCGCCCAGGATGGAAACTCTCAGTCCATTGGCTTGCAATGGCATCTGCACCCGGTCTTGAATATCGCGGGTTCCAGTCTGACGGACATAGATCAACACCTTGCGCCCCTGCTGTTTTTCCAGCTTGCAGAAGTCGGCCAGCCAGTTTTCTTTCGGCAGCCACTTGTGGCCATTTGGGTTAATAGCCGGCAGTTCCATCAACGGAACCTTGCGCACTGACTTGCCATCCTCACCATCCACCTCATCCACAACGACGACCTCATCCCGAAAAGCTGAATTCGGTCGCGCCAGGCTCCATTGCAGCCAGGTAGACAAGTAACGGCTGGATTGGACTGCGAGTTGTTTTAGGCTGCTGTCCATACTGTGGTACTGCTGTCCCTGATCGTCGAGCATATCCAGGGCAACCACCTCCTCTTTGTAAGTTGGCAGAGCCAGGTTCAGGTCTTTCAAGCTCAGGAAAATGGTGGTGTCCAACAACCGGCTGACGATGGCCGGGCTGACACCCGGTTGTTCTTTCGCTTGATTGCGATACCGCCGATTGCCTGTGTATACGCCGTCTTCATCTGCATCATCATCCCGTCTCCTTCGGCGAGTAGTTTCGAGTACACCGTACAGCCTTGCCCAGCGCTTTTCGTCATGAAAGGCGAAGTCGCGTCGAACGCCGTGATTCAAGCGGTGCAACAGCCAAAAGATTGAAGTACTTTTTCCACCGAAGAACGTCCCCGTGAGGGTCAACGTCCACTTTGCGGCAGTAACCAACTGGTGAAAAGCCACTCCCCGGTCGGAGCTCTTGGACTTAAACTGATGCGATTCGTCAGCGATTAACAGTTTGAATTTACCCTGAGCATGTTTTGCAATGTAATCCGCAATGCTGTGCCGGCGGGCGCCAGCGAACTCAAACAAGGGCGTTTTGCATGCGTGTGAACCCCACACCGGATCACCATTGGCGTCCAGTTTGATCCTCCCATCCGGGTCCAGCTCCCAACCTGGAACGTGATTACGGCAGAACTGGCGTTTTTCGGCCAGCTCGTTCAGTTCGGTTACAGGAATGACAAAGCCATCCTTCTCAGTCATCACCACCTTGCCACAGCTCGGACAGGCGCAAGCATTTACGACTTTGCCGGTTAACGGATCTCTGGTTTTTCGCCAGACAACCGCCGGTTGCCAACCTGTTCCAAACTTGGCTGAGGTGTGCGCCACCACTGCAACCCATTTTGGTTGTGAACCTCCTGTTCTTTTTGCCGTTTCACTTGCCTGGCGATATTGATCCAGAAAATCGCGCACGTCATTGACATCATAAGCATCATCGCTGTTACGCCCAATCCGGCGCAGCTCACGCGCATGTGCCCCTGGAATCACTTCTTCGATCTCGCGGATCCATTTGGGCACCAGGTGCGGCGGGCAAATGACAATGGCGGGGTAGGCGTCCAGAAGTTCCATGACCGCTGAACCGATGGTTGTTTTTCCTGAACCCATTTCCGCCTGGCAGTTGGCTACACCGTTTTTGCGGATAGAGCGCGCAAGCGCCGCTGCTGCATGGCGCTGTGCGGGTAATAATCCAGCCCGCTCCTGACCCGGCAACGGTTTACGCTGCGTGCCGATCGCATCCAGAACAGCGATCTCCTTCGGCGTCGGGTCCAGGTTGTAGAGCGGTTTATAGGTTTCCAGTACATGGGCGGCGATTTTTTCGCCGTGAGCTTTCATGAAGTCAGAAAGCCCCTTCACATCCTGGATGATCTGGATACCGTCCTGTCGGAGTACCGCGACCGTGGTAACAAACCTGTCCTTGAAGGTCTCGATGACGGTATCTGCATCTTTCGTATCCGGCTGTTCGGTCTTTTCGACCACCTTGATGACCCGCCCTTTGATCAGCATAGGCTTTCCATCTTCATCCGTCAGCCGCACGGTGCCCATCATGCCAGAGGCCATGAGCATCGCAATATGCCCCTTCTTTAAGGGCATGACCGGTTGGGAGAGCTGCGTCAAGCTGCGCGTTGGGTGGATCAGATCCAGCCATTCGTCGGTCTTGTGAACACCTGCTTCACTTGTGGCTTCGACCACTTCTTCCGGTTCCCAATCCGTACGCTTGAACACAATCGGTTTACCATTTGCACCACGTGGGGGTGCCAACAGTAGTTCATAGATCGGTTCAACTGCGGTTTCGATGGGTTCCAGTTCTGTAGTTGCCAAGCTTTGCAGGGAAAGCACCTCCTTGTCGGTGGGCAGCTGGTATAGCTTACGTTTGTATGCCAGCACGACCACCTGCTTGAACTTATCATACAGTGTATCCGGAAAGCGATAGACTGTGATGGCCTCATAATGTCCGGCTAAAAGGCGAGCGACTTCAATCATGCCCAGGATTTTCTGAGGGATGATGTAGGTCAATAAGCCGCCGCGCATCAGTTTGGATGTTGTAGTCTTGAGAAAATCCCATTCCAGCCGTTTTTGACCATCGAAGCGGTCAAATTCGTACGGAGGGTTCAAATAGAGCCAGGAAACGCTTTCGTCGCTCAGGACACAGGACTGCCAGGGAGCCTGGTAAACCTTATCCATCACGTTTTGTGCCTTTTCAGCCCGATCCGGGGAGATTTCGACGCCCCAGGTTTCGCAGTTGAGCGATTTACCGAGAGCAGAAACAGCCTTGCCTTCCCCTGCACAGGGATCAAATAACCGCCCTTTTTCTACAGGCGGTTTCAGGTAAGTACAGATGATCTCGACAACCGGATCATCGGTGGGATAGTATCCCATTCTTTCAATTGCTGGTGGACGCATTGTTCACTCCTTGTGTAAGAAATAAATTCCCCGGAGTAGGCGCGTCCCACCCCTTGAGGGGATGAAATGCGCCCCCTCCGGGGTGATTTTGGTTATGTTTTACTTGTTCGCTCAGGCGGCGATCAGAGAGATATCCTCTTGTGCCAACAACTCGGTCAGCAGTTCTTGCCAGTCCGCTTTCAAGTCGATTCTGGCCCCCAGGATGCAATCACCGCTGGCGACCAGATCATGAACCAGCTTGCGATTACGAGCTTGTTTCCAAATGATAGTCGCCCACTCGTCCAGGATCGGCACCTCCAGGGATTCTTTGATCCGTTCGATGAAGAGCCGGATCATTTCTTTTCCTGGTTCAGGTGTC
>CAYOHX010000084.1:0-21248 GCA_964403875.1 uncultured Anaerolinea sp.
AAGCCCAGCCTTTGATTATTGGTTGTTAAAGTTCAACTTTTTGCAGTGGAGTCATCTATACAAGAATATGCGATACCAGCCTTCTTTCGCCTCGCCAAACATCGCTACTTCTGCCCAGTCATCTGCCCCACATAGCACCGCACAGATTGCTATTACCACGATGTCTATCAGTTTGTGTAGTTTGCTTCGCCCCATGCGCGGGTCCGGCAGATTTCCAAAATGCTCCCTAAACTGTCCTGCCCCTTTGCTTTCCATGCCGCTCCTCCTGATTTCTTCTCAGGATACCGGCTTTCCTCCCTCCTTTCAGCTCTTCCTAATTTTGATGCGTTAACCCTAAGCCTCTGTTTTGCTACATTATCAACCGTTTTTTTTGTTATGATAAACACACTGTTTAATTTTCCTTGAAAGGCTTGCATCATGAAACACGGCGTTGGTTTGATTTGGTTGGTAATCAGCGGATTAATTTTATCGGCCTGTTCCACAAGCACCGGTCGGGAACCCGAAAGAGCTACGGTTTTGCCCGTGATAACTAATGCTCCAATTGCTACCCAGCCGCCTGCGGCTGAGCCTTCTGTGACACCCTTGCCTGCTGCTGCCGAAGCACCGCAGATCGAATTTCAGGAGGGACAAGCCACCTGGTATACCAACGGTGACCTGGAAGCCGAAGCGGCACAGGTATTTATGCTGCCGGGGCTGGCTGGACAGCAAGTAACGTTTTGGTTGTCAACCTCTGGTAGTGAAGATCTATCTGCAGCATTGAATGTCATCGACCCAAGTGGCAATTTGCTATCGACGACGCCCGAGGTTTATTGGAGTTCTGTGCTGCTTTCAACCGGAGATTACACCATTGAAGTGCGCTCATTGAGTCAATCGCCGATCGTGTTTCAAATTTCCGTGGAACGATCGCTTGCCACCATCGATCCTGCACTGGGTGCGATGTACGACCTGATCCCCGACTCGTTGTGTGAAGACCTGCGCGGGGTCGCTTCTGAAGCTTTAGGCGTTGAATTTTTTGCACAAGTCAGAGCGCCTTTCTTTGATGGCATTGGCGGCGAAGCTGGGCAGGGCTGCCGACTGACGGTGATGGGAACCGGGACGCAGTTCACCAACCCGTCCGATGTCGTCCGAATATTGAGTGAAACGGTTGGCCTGGGCTGGAACCCGGTGACCGGCTATGAAGCCGACGGTCCCACCGGTTCTGCGGTTGGATTGGCGCGTGATATGGGTTTGATGTTGATCTCGGCCAACTGGCAGCCAGAAATGGGGGTTGTCTGCCCTGAAGAAAAACCCATCTCAGACTGCGGCCTGACCCCGGAACAACAGATATACCTGATCCAGATTGATATTGCCCAATATAACGCGACTTTTTCCCTAGATGGTCACTGGGTGGATGCGGCTACCGGTTTCACTCTGGATTTGTATCAGGATTGGAAGAACATCTACGGAAACCATACCTTTGTGACTGAGGATGGGAATAAGATTGATTCGCTGGACGTGTCTATTGATGGCAGACTCTCCGGGCAGGTGGCGACTGTGCAATTCCAAAGCTCATTCACCACTGATACAGGCACCGCAGAGATCACCTATATCGATGTCAATACGATGCAGTGGAAAATCATCGATCCGCCGGATGGAGAGTATTACTTGCCCGCCGAGGCTACGTTGAGTCGGGAGTGAAACGCTTTTATTCTCCGGTAGGATAGTTACGACGGAGTTCTATTTGAATTGAACGGATTTGATACCCGAGCGCAATACAGCTATAGTGAACAGGTCGCTCTCGTAGCCTTTGAGCAAGTCGTGAAATTTCTCCAAGCCGTGGAGAACTACTTTTGGACGGAAAAGTCGCCAGATGGGCGAATATTGAAACAGGGATTTTTCGATGCCGTAGTGAAAAAACCACTGTAGTAATTCCACTTTCCCCATGTTGGCGGGTGGAGCTGGATCGGGTTCAAAAAGAGGGATGCAAATCGCCTCTGGTGGACTGTCGGAGTCTATGTCGCCTACGGCGATAATTTCCCAGCGGCCCTTCGCGCCGGAAATGTATATCTTCGTTGCAACGGAGGTGGAATGGCCCTTCGAATTGGTGAAGGTGAATTGCTGCGGGTCCATGTAGATGTCGATGGTTGGAATCATGACAATCAGAGAATTCCTTTGATAAGTGTGATTGTTGAATCAAAGCTACCCAATGTGGGGTTTGAGGCCCAACAACATCTATTGTACCTGGGTATGGGATTTGTGCTTGAAGATGGTTGGGATGTGACGGTTGAGTGAAAGGGTTGAATCTCCTCAACCGGGTGATACGCACCAAACCGCAGAACGACTGGCGCGCAGTGGTTGAAGCAGAATTAGCCGTTTGGAGCAGGACGCTTGTTTCGGATTAGGTCCGCACGCCTCCGGCGATTCGGTGGGTAGCGTACCGCCAGGTGGCATGGATATTCTGGCTTGGGCTGAAGCAATGTTGTAAAACTGTTATTTTCTTAACTTCATTCACCCAAAATTCACGCTTAAATCACGATACACTCCGAACCGGTGAGTACTATCGATTTAGTGCGTAATTCCAGATTCGTATCATTTAATTGGACGATCCTAAAAAGGAGAGGGGCCTATGCGGTTTAATTTGCTTACTTGCGATTGGAAATAACGATATTCAAACATCCATTCCGGGAAAGAGGGGCCTATGAATGATGAAAGAGTCTGGTGAAATGCGGTTTTTTTCAGGGTGCGCCTGAGATCAAACCGTATTTTTGTTTCTAAAAACCATATTCATTGTCTGGGTCGGCACAAAAAAGGAGTGCTGGCATGAAAAAAAGAACAATTTCGATTTTGGTCATCTTGACCGTTCTTGCGGGATTGTTTTCGTATCCCGGTGGCCAGGTGAAAAGCGTTCAAGCGGCTGACATAAGCACGGTCGCGGGGATTGCAGCATGGACAGACCTGGATGGATTATCTCTGGACCAGGTCAAGCCAGTTTTCCTGAGCGTGGATTATCTAGCGCTAGATGGCTCGTACCTGGTTGGAAAGATTGATTTACCCGTCTATGAGGCGGAATACAATCCGCTGGTCATGGTTAATACAGACGGCCTGGTCGTGGCTTACTATCCACGAGAAAATTACGCGGGTAAATTGGTGGATGTAATCGGGAAACAACTCAACGAAACACTGCTGGAAAAAGCGGTGAAGCTGGTCGCCGTTTCTGTTGGGAGCACGACTCCCACGATCAACCATTACGATTTTGCGCATCCAGAGGCCACGAACCTGCTGTTGATTGCTGAAGACAAAGCGGATGGAAGCACGTTTACTCTCAACCTGCCTTCGAGCAATCTGTATTCCGCAAAATCCTATGCGTTTTATCAGTCTTACAGCGCCAGCTTCACTATTGATAATGATACCATAGACCAGGTAAGCTTCGTTGCCAGTAATGCGGACTTCACCGGTGAGGGAATCTATGGAACCATCTTTGGGCACTTTGGAGATCCATACTCGATCGATATCCCGCTAGGTGTGAGCAACACTTTTACCGTTTGGAGTGATGGTATCCACGCGTATGGTGCTCTGGCAATCCTACATAACAACATGGCGGTCATCCAATCCGCGGACGCGGATGCGATTCGGGACATCCCTCTTGTGTTCCCCGGCCTTGTGGAGGTCTCTGACAACTTAATCCCCTCCGCGCCAGATAAAATGGATCCGTCTACCTCGACACCCGACGCCAGGTTAGATCTGACCCTAAGCTGGAAGCCCAGCACCGCGCCCAGCTATGAGTACTGCATTGATACTAGCAATGATGCTGTTTGTGATACGGGTTGGGTTGCCACCAGTGCTACATCCGTGAGCCTTGCCAATCTCTTCTTTGAAACCACCTACTATTGGCAGGTGCGCGCCGTCAACAGCTTTGGCTCAACAGAAGCCGATGATGGAAGCTGGTGGTCCTTTACGACCGAAGATTACCAGGTCCCGGCTAGTTTTGATAAGCACCCTGCTATGCTAACAGAACGGCCCGGCAGTTCGAGTAGGGTGAAACTGAGTTGGGATCCCAGCTACGGCGCGTACTACTATGAATACTGCCTGGATACAGAGCCTCAATGCACGGCCCCCGAAGTTTGGCGCAACGTAAAGTTGGCCACCTCGGTCACCAGCGGCGAATTGGCCTTCGACCAGACCTATTATTGGCAGGTGCGAGCCGTGAATGACGATGGGAGCGTAATTGCATACACGGATGCGAATGGTCCATGGGAGGCTTTTACTACGCGCCGATTTGGTAAGTTGCGCCCTACGAATAACGCTTTGATCTCCTACACGTCCGTGCCTTTGGAGTGGGAAGCCAGTGCGGCGGCAGAGAGTTATGCGTACTGTGTCAGCAAAACCAATGGGGTCTGCGACTCTGGCTGGAAGAACGTGGGCAGCGAAACAAAAGCCACACTCACCAAGTTGTCCTTGAATACAACCTATTACTGGCAGGTGAAAGCTCTCGCGTCTGGTGTTGAATTATTCGCCGATAGCGGAACTTGGTGGAGCTTCAAGACACCCGCATCGAAAAAAGCGGTTCCTACCCTGTTCAAGGTAAGCCCAGTGGATTTGGCGGTGGAAGTGTCGCTCGCGCCTGTTCTGGATTGGAAGGATTACAAGAACTTTGTCTCCTACCAATACTGCTACTTCGATGTGGATAACACCGACACGACTCCAATCTCCGTGGATGATACATGCACGCATCCGGATTTCTACGCAAATTGGGTCGATACCGCAAAGAACAGCACGGCTACTCTGACCGCGTTGGCCGGTGGAACCACGTACTACTGGCAGGTGCGCGTCAATATTGGCACGGAAGAAGCTCCGGTTTGGGTGTATGGCGACCATGATGAATACTGGTCGTTTACCACGGCGCCATAGGGCCCATCGCAAAAATCATTCGAAATAGTTCTAGAAGCAAGAGCAGGGCTGCTTTGTTCAAAAGCAGCCCTGCTGCCTGAATGTATGGGTTTTAATCCGTGCTGTTAACGGTTTCTCCGCGGAGTTGTTGCACGTGGCGCATGGGGGGAACACCAAAAAGACTCTTATATTCCCGGCTGAAGTGAGATGCGTCTTGATAACCGACATGATGGGCGGCAACGGCGGCGTCCAGCCCTTCACTAAGCATCAGCCTACGGGCTTCTTGCAGGCGAAGTTGTTTTTGAAATTGCAGCGGGCTCATGGCAGTGACGGCTTTAAAGCGGTGGTGGAGGCCCGAAACACTCATGCCCAGCTCGCGGGCTAACGACTCTATACTTAATGGCTGAGCCATCGTCTCCCGCAAGCGCTCGACCGCTTGCACGATGTGCGGTGTATAACTTCCCCGGGCGATCAGATGTTGGAGCCGGGGACCTTCTTGGCTCAACAGCAGACGGTAGACGATTTCCCGCAGAATCAGAGGCATGAGCACCGGGGCTTCAGCGGGTGTGTCGACGAGTCGAACAAGGCGCAAAATGGCGTCCTGAAGGTCCACTTCTAGTGGACTAACATTCATTGCGCTACTATCAAGTTTGGGCGTATCCAAACGGGAAGGCTGCGCGACCTCGGTGATCACTGAACTAACCAGGTCGGGAGAGAGCTCCAGGCGTAAGCTGAGGTAGGGACGGTCCGGAGAAGCCTCCAGGATCTGGCTGATCCGCGGAAGCTCTACAGTTGAGATCAGATAATGTTGAGAGTCATAGACGTATCGTGTTTCACCCACCAACACTTCTTTGCTGCCCTGCGCAATAACACACAGGCTCGGCTTTAACACACTGAACACATGGGACAGTGGCACGGCTGAGCGATACAGATGCAATCCGCTCAGAGGTTGGGAGGGACCATCTGTGGGAACAATCCGCAGCATACGGTCGACCAGTTCATCGCGATTGGCTTGCATCCGAGGCAGAGCTCGGTTGTTTGTCTGGGACAGTTCCACAATTACCTCTTTAGAATTCTAACTGGATCTTGCAGGATTATACAATCATCGTCGCGATTCGTGCTATCACTGCCTCCCCTAATCTCTCTATAATGATATTGAGATGGTTCATTTTAGACCAGATTGGGCAGTTCCCTCAAGGATGAATTTGCGACAGGGTGAAGGAGTTTTTGGAAATGGAAAAGCGGATGCTTGGACACAACGGATTGGAAGTTTCAGCCATAGGCCTGGGCTGCATGAGGATGAGTTTTGGCGACACGCCGACAGACAAGCAAGAGATGATTGAGTTCATGCACAAAGCGGTTGACCGGGGAATCACATTCTTCGATACGGCTGAGGTATATGGGCCGTTCACCAACGAAGAACTGGTGGGCGAGGCACTGGAGTCTTTCCGGGGAAAAGTTGTGATTGCCACCAAGTTCGGATTCAAGCTGGACCCCGATAAGGTAGGACATACTGCGATGCTGGGCATGGACAGCCGACCTGAACAAATCAAGCGGGTGGCCGAAGCATCCCTCAGGCGACTGCGGGTGGAGGCGATCGACCTGTTCTACCAGCATCGCCCGGATCCGAATGTGCCGATCGAAGATGTGGCGGGCGCGGTGAAAGATTTGATCCAGGCCGGTAAGGTCAAACATTTTGGGCTTTCAGAATCCGATGCGGTGACCATTCGCCGGGCGCATGCTGTACAGCCGGTCACGGCGCTGCAAAGCGAGTATTCTTTGTGGTACAGGAATGTGGAAGAAAGTATCCTGCCGACATGCGAGGAATTGGGCATTGGTTTTGTGCCTTATAGCCCTTTGGGCCGCGGCTATCTGACCGGAAAGATCGATGAAAACACCCAATTCGCCAGTGACGACATCCGCAGTAACAACCCACGCTTCACGGCTGAGGCGATCAAGGCTAACCGGGCTGTGATTGATCTCTTGGAGAGAATCGCTGCACAGAAGGGCGGCACCCCGGCGCAAATTGCCTTGGCCTGGCTGCTAGCGCAAAAGTCCTGGATCGTGCCTATCCCCGGTTCGCGAAAGCTCTCCCGGCTGGAGGAGAACATGGGCTCGGCTGACATCGAGTTAACAGAGCAGGATTTGACGATTATCCGTGAAGCCGTGGAGAGGATCGCGGTGGTGGGCGACCGGTATTAGGAGAAGGTTGAATATAGGAACGAAAAGCCATGAATGAAACCATAGAACAAGAAATCATCGCTCTCTCTCGGGAGAAGTGGGGGTGGATGTCGGAGCGCAAAGTGGACGCCCTGAACGATCTCTTCCATGATGAGGCTGTCTTTGTTCACATGGGCGCTACGATGTCCAAGGAGCAAGAGCTTGAGGTCATCAGGAGCGGGGGTATTCACTACAAAGACGTGGATATTCAGGAAGTGTCCGTGCGGTTCGTCGGTGAGGCGACAGCCATCTTGTTGAATAAGATTCGCCTGGTGGCGGTTGTGGGCGGCAATGAGGTCACCAATCCTTTCGTGGTCACGGAAGTGTATGTACAGCAAAACACCGGTTGGGTGTTGGCTTCGCTCTCGTTCACCAGGTTGCTCACCCCCGAGATCCATTATTAGGCGGATAATATAAAGGAAAAAGCATGGAAACGGCAAAGTTGAACAATGGCGTCGAAGTCCCGATCCTCGGTTTTGGTGTTTTTCAAATCACCGATCCGGTCGAATGTGCAAGAAGTGTGGTGGATGCTATCCAAGCCGGATATCGGCATATTGACACCGCCGCTTCTTACCAAAACGAGGAAGCAGTTGGACTTGGTATCAAAAAAAGCGGTGTCTCAAGAAACGAATTATTTGTCACCACAAAACTTTGGATTCAAAGCAAAGGTTACGAAGGTGCTTTGAATGCCTTTGCAAGGTCCCTGGAGCGTTTGCAGTTAGATTATGTCGACTTGTATCTGATTCATCAACCGTTTGGTGATGTGTACGGCGAGTGGCGGGCAATGGAGGAGTTGTACGGTAAAGGTAAGATAAGAGCTATTGGGGTATCTAATTTCCAGCCAGACCGGATGATGGATTTGATAATTCACAACAAAATCATTCCGGCGGTCAACCAAATTGAAGTTAACCCTTTTCAACAACAAATTAACGCGCATAAGTTCTTCCAAGAAAACAACGTTCAGGTGGAAGCATGGGCTCCGTTCGCGGAGGGAAGAAACAACATATTCCAGAATGAAATACTGTCGTCTATCGCCTCAGGACAGCAAAAAAGCGTTGCTCAAGTCATCTTGCGTTGGCTTGTACAAAGGGGGATCGTCGTGCTTGCGAAATCGACTCGAAAAGAGCGTATGATTGAAAATATCAACGTGTTTGATTTTGAATTAAGTCCGGAAGATATGGCGGCAATTGCCACTCTGGACACTAAAACCAGTAGTTTCTTTGACCATCGCAACCCTGAAATGGTGAAATGGTTAGGCACCAGAAAGTTGGAGGCTTAATGCCAACATGGACCTGGGACGAACTTGAAAGGATTGGCACTTCCGACGAACTCGATCTTTCATCTCTGCGCGTTGATGGAACTCTGCGCAGCCCGGTCACAATGTGGGTGGTGAGAGTGGGAGATGGACTCTATGTACGATCAGTGAAAGGGCGCACGGGACCCTGGTTCCGCGGGACGCAAACTTGCCAGGCAGGACACATCCAGTCGGGAGGGATTGCTAAAGATGTAAATTTCGTCGACGAGGTAGATACGGAGGTGAACGAAAAGATCGACGCCGCTTATCGCCAGAAATACAATCACTACCCGAAAGCGTACGTGGATGCTTGTGTGACCGAAGCGGCGCGTGCTGCGACGATCAAGTTGGTTCCAATGTCAGGAAGCGCGTAGTACCTACGAAAGATTGGAATTTCATGGCCCAAACCCCAGTATTACCTGAGCAATTCGACCTGCCTAATAAACGAAATGTGGCCATTGGCGTCTTGGCTATCTTCATCACGCAGTTCGTTAGTTTTTTGTTTATCAACGCCAGAAATATTGCCACTCCGGGCATCATTGCCGAACTGGACGGCATGAGTCTCTTCTCGTGGCTAATTGCGCTACCGGCGCTCAGCGGGGCGGTATCGACGCTGCTCTTTGGAAAGCTATCCGATATCTTCGGACGGCGCGCGATCCTGTTGGTTTCGATTGGCATCTTTCTGGTTGGTTTGGGGATCTCTGCCACGGCCAAGACAATGGGATTCCTGGTGGCGGCGGCGGCATTTATGAGCATCGGCCATTTTCCGATCATCCCGCTTTGTTTCTCCGTCATTGGCGACCTTTTCCCACCGGCAGAACGCGCCAAGTGGACGGGGTTGTTGAACTTTCCGGGAGGTATTGCCGCCCTGATTGGCCCTGTGCTGGGTGGGGTGGTGACTGAGAGTGTCTTTGGTTGGCGTGGGCTGTATTGGGGAACAATCCCTTTGATGTTGATTGCAACCGGATTGGTGGTGACCGCGCTGCCTGTGAATACTCAAAAACAAAAACCCAAGATCGACGTTTGGGGCACGCTGGTGATGATGATGGCGATGACTACGCTCATTGTTGGGTTTTCCTGGCTGGGCGCACCGCAAAAGCTGTTGATTGCATTGCTCCTACTGGGTGTATCCCTGGTTGCGTGGATTAGTTTCATTAGGATCGAACATCGAGCGGAAGCCCCTATTCTAGACCCGCAAATCTTCTTGAATCGCACGTTTATGACCGTTGCCGGATCCTCAATGTTGGCCGTTTTTGGGCAGATGGGCATCATCGCCTATTCGCCGATATTCGTCCAGGGTGTAATGGAAGTCAGCCCCACGATCAGTGGCTCGATGATGACGCCTTTTACGACATTGGTCGCATTCTTAGGTGTTCCGGCGGGATTTTTGCTTGCGCGAACCAAGAAGTATAAATGGATGTACGTCGTGGGTTACAGCGTCTTATCGCTGGCCATGTTTGGTATGTGGCGGCTGGAGGCAGAGTCTCCGATTTGGCTGTACGTGTTGATCACCTCAGTCGCCGGGTTGGGACTGGGGGCGCTGCCAACCGTCAACACCCTAGTGGCGCAATTTGCGGTGCCAAGGCGCTTGCTGGGCGTTGCGGTTGGCGCGATTTTCTTTTTCCAGATGGTCGGGATCTCTGTTGCGCCCGCTGTTTTAGGTATGGTACAAAATAGTGCCTCCGACCTTGAAAGCGGTTTGAAGCTGGTTTTTCTTGTAGGGGCAGTGGCTTTAACTGTTGCGCTCGTTTTGGTTTTAACCATCCCGCAGATTTCTATGGATGGGAAAGCGGGTGAGATTGAGGTCAATGAATCATTGAGACCTGGAATCGTTCAAGAGTGATTGAACTGAAGGAGGAAAGCATGGAGTACGCTCGATTGGGTAACACCGGTATGAAAGTTTCGCGCATTTGCCTGGGCTGCATGGGCTTCGGCGATGCGGAGCATTGGGTACACAAGTGGGTGTTGAATGAGGAAAGCAGCCGCCCAATCATTAAGAAGGCGTTGGAGTTGGGAATCAACTTCTTTGATACGGCCAATGTATACTCGCGGGGAGTGAGCGAGGAAATCCTTGGAAGGGCGCTGAAGGACTTTGCCAAACGAGACGAGGTGGTCATTGCTACCAAAGTCCACGGAGTTATGCGTGACGGACCGAATGGCGGCGGGTTGTCCCGTAAGGCCATTCTGAGCGAAATCGATCACAGCCTCAGGCGGCTGGAGACGGATTATGTGGACCTGTATCAGATCCATCGTTGGGACTATGAAACACCCATCGAAGAGACGATGGAAGCTCTCAACGATATTGTGCGGGCAGGGAAGGCCCGTTATATCGGAGCCTCCGCTATGTGGGCCTGGCAGTTTCAAAAAGCCTTGCACGTTGCCGATCAGCATGGCTGGACACGCTTTGTCTCCATGCAAAACCATCTCAACTTGATCTATCGCGAGGAGGAGCGGGAGATGCTGCCGCTGTGCCGCGATCATAAAATCGGGGTGATTCCGTATAGCCCGCTGGCATCGGGGCGGTTGACGCGGGATTGGTCGGCGGATAGTTCGCTGCGCGCTCAGACCGATCAGATCGCCAAGAGCAAATATGGCTCCACGGAAGATACCGACCGGCAGGTGGTGGAGCGGGTGGCGGAGCTGGCCGAAAAACATCGTGTGCCACGCGTTCACATCGCGCTGGCCTGGCTGCTGCAAAAGGAACCGGTGACCGCGCCCATCATTGGCGCGACCAAGATCTCACACCTCGAGGATGCGGTGGGAGCACTATCGGTGAAGTTGAGCCAGGAAGAGGTGGCTTTCTTGGAAGAACCGTACGTTCCGCATCGAGTGATTGGACACCAGTAACTAAAACGGGAAGCCGTAATCTCCCAAGCCCAACTCGGCTTGCAGGAATTGGATTTCCTTTTGCAGGTTGGGGATCACCGGAATACCATCTCGGCGGATGATCTTCTCTATCTCGTATTCCTTCTCTCCGGCGGTATAGATGCGAGTCTGGCCGGGGGCTTTGGTGGAGGCGCGCAGCTCGCGCAGGATTTGCCCGGTGGTATGTTTGAAATCCTCCAGTGGGCAGAAGGACTCGATATTCATGGCCATGAAAAAGTGGCCGACCCGGAAAGGCTGCTTGCTGCCATCGGGGGCAATGCCGGTCAGACCATACATAAACGCGCCTGTTTGTAGGGCGGAGGAGAATATTTCAACCATCGTTCCCAGCCCGTAGCCTTTATACCCGGCCAGCGCTTCACCTTCTCCGCCAAGCGGCAGAAAAGCAGCCGTGCCTTTATCTAGTCCGAGCATGATGAGGTTGGGGTCGGTCATGAACTGATTGTCCTGGTCGATGACCTGTCCTGAGGGAATGGGTTTTTCTTCGCGGACCTTGACCTCAACCTTGCCTCGCTGAGAAATGGGCGTGGCTGCATCATACAAGAAAGGGAACTCTTCATCCGTAGGAGCGCCAAAGGCGATCGGGTTGGTGCCGAGCATAGGTTGGACTCCAAAAGTGGGGGCCATTGCCGGGCGGGCATTCGTGAAAGTCATGCCGATCATGCCTTGCTCCACGGCCATCAATGGATAGTACCCCGCGATGCCAAAGTGAGTCGAATTACGCACGGCCACCGCGCCCATCCCATAAGCGCGCGCTTTGTCGATGGCCATTTGCATGCCTTTTTTCCCGACCACCATGCCCATGCCATGATGCCCATCCAGGACCGCGGTTGTGGGACCTTCGCGAACGACTTCCACTTCAGTAATGACTTTATGCTGGCCAACTTTGATGCGGTCGTAATAGTACTTTAACCGTCCGATGCCGTGCGACTCGATACCACGCAGGTCAGCAGCCAAGATGACATCCGTGCATATCTCGGCATCTTCAGATGGAACGCCCACAGCCAGGAGAACATCTGTCATGAAACGACGCAAGGTTTCAACGGGAACGAGCGGAGGGGTTTGGGACATGGATTTCTCCTGCGAGGTTGCTCTGGGGCTAGAAAATGGTTTGCTGGATGTTGAAGGTGGCACAGATGGCGCGTATTTCGGCAGTGCTCAATCCTTGGCTCGCTTCTCCAACAGTCAGGTTGAGGTATTCGTACTTGGCGGCGGTTTCGGCATACTCCACCCGGTCGGCGGCGCGTTTGACGGAGACATCGGATCGAGCCATTACGCCATGTTTGGCCCATACGGCGATGCGATGTTTCCGTAATGCTTCGACATTGGCAGCCATCAGTTCGGGTGAGCTGGGAACACAAAAGGGAATGAAGCCGATACCTTCTGGAAGATTGATAATTGTTTCGGGCTGCCAGCGAAGAAGGTGAGCGTTGAGATACTGCGCGTCTTGATACCGAGGAATGTGGCTCAAGTAAGTCAAGCGTAAAGGTTGGGCGTGGATGACGGCATGAAAGTTGGTTCCCGAGGTCAGCATTTGGTCGTAATGCACCGCCAGGTGCGAGTTGAACTCACTGGTCACTCGCTCGAAGCGACGGTCGTAAGCGGTGAATATTTTCGCTGTGCGCCCATCATCGTTTACGACAATGCAGGCGAGGTTGGCGGTAGGTTCATCGATAATCTCTCGCAGTCTGCGCCCGGAGCCGCTCACCAGGAAGGTGGCTTGGGCCAGCTCGGGAACAGGCTGGGGCAGTTCCATCTCATTGACCACTGGAAAACGGATGCGAGGGTCGAGAGGCCAGCGCAAGCAGATGGAGATGTTGCCCGCAGCACCTTCGCTGGCTTCAATATCAGCCATGTGGCGACCGGCCTCACCCATCATGGTCAGGAGGTCATCGAGTTCGGGAAATGGAGCTTCTAACATTGTTAATCCTTTCAAGGAAATATTTTTAATCGAGATCGGCTTGTAAGATGGAAACTAGCTTCGTGAAGGCTTCATCCCACCCCGATATGTTTCTTGGTTGGACGGTTTCGACAGTAAAGGATCGGCGAACTACGGCGCGCGCCTCGGCCAAAGACTCGAGATTCCCTAAAGCAATGGCTTGCATGAGGATGTTGCCAGTAGCGGTGGCCTCGACCGGGCCAGTAACGACCATTCGTCCTGTACAGTCGGCGGTGAGTTGGTTGAGCAGCCGGTTTTTTGTGCCACCGCCGATGATGTGAATGGGGTCAAAGCGCTTGCCGGTGAGTTCTTCCAGGCAACCAAGCGTCAGGCGATATTTGAGGGCCAGGCTTTCCAACGCCACGCGCACAATCTCGCCGCGCGATTGAGGCACGGGCTGGTTTGTCTCACGACAGAAAGAACAAATCGCCTCAGCCATATCGGTAGGATGGAGGAAGCGGCTGCTGTCGGGGTCAATCACAGCTTGGAACGGGCGGGCCTCAATGGCCAGTTGGGTGATGTCATCATAGGACACATTCCATAGACGCTTGAGCTGCTGGACGAGCCACAGCCCCATAATATTTTTTGAGAGCCGCCACGTGCCGAAGACTCCCCCTTCGTTTGTGAAGTTGTACTCCAGCGCCCGAGGAGAGACATTGGGCTGCTTGACTTCTGCGCCCATAATCGACCAGGTTCCTGAGCTAATCCAGGCAAAGTCGGTGTTGACTGCGGGGACGGCGGCTACAGCCGAACCGGTATCGTGGCAGGCCGGGGCGATGACTGGGATTGTGCCCACGCCGATTTCTTTGGCGACAGCCGGGAGCAGTGTTCCCAGAGTCGTGCCGGGCTCACAAACAGGGGGGAACATCTCGGAAGGAATGTCCATTGATTCCAAGAGGCGAGTCGCCCAGGTGCGAGCGTGAGGATCGAAGCATTGGGTGGTGGTAGCGTTGGTAAACTCGCATACCCGACTACCACACAGCCAATGATTGAATAAGTCGGGGATGGTCAAGAAGGTGCGCGCCCGATCCAACAGCGGATCGTTGGAAAGAACCATCGTAAGGAGTTGGTAAAGGGTATTGAACTGTAAAAACTGAGCGCCGGTTTGGGCAAAAATGTCCTCGCGCGGGACGCGAAAGAAGGCTTTTTCCAGGATGCCGTCTGTGCGAGGGTCCCGGTAATGATAGGGAAGATCGAGTAAATTTTCAGCTTCATCGAATAGGGCGAAATCCACTCCCCAAGTATCGATGCCCAGGCTGTCCAAAGAACTTCTTTGCCTGGAGATGGCAATGCCCCGCTTGATCTCGGACCAAAGGGTATCAATATCCCAGTGCAACCCCGTAGAGCGCTGAACAGGCTGGTTGGAAAAACGATGGGTTTCTGTAAGAGAGAGTTTTCCTGTTGTAATATTCCCGATAATGGCGCGCCCGCTTTCAGCACCGAGGTCTAGGGCAAGATAATTTTGCTCCATTTGTGTCTATCGAGTTCCTTGTTATTTCCCAAAAAATAATGAGCTAGTTTGATATTTTCCTGGCGCGCCAAAACCGCTATCGATCACCACAAAGCTGGAATTTTCTGTTTGATATAATACAGGTGCGATTGTACGATGAGTTCATTAAATATAGAAGGGGTAAAGGAATGAATAGCTTCCAGAACCCACTTCCAGACGAACGCGATCCCCGTCCTGCGTAGGATTGTAGATTCCTTCGGCTGCGCTGAGGAGGTTGCCGCTTTCGAGTGTTTGTTCAAGGACTGCGCCCGGAAGGGTGACCCATGCCCGAGTGTTGGGCGGCAGCGTGACGTGTATCTGCATCTTCCCATCCTGAAGGGTCCAATCAGAGACGATTTGCCCGCGAACCGACTCATACGCGGCCTTCGCGTGTGTCAGACCACCTCCAGGTTGAGGGCAGATATGGATTCGGCGGTAGCCGGGCTCAGCGATTTCCAATCCCGCTACCTTGCAATGTAGGAAATGGATCACTGAACCAAGGCTGTAGTGGTTTAGAGAAAGTGAGGGCTTTCCATTTTCATCGATCCCTTCCCAGGATTCCCAAATGGTGGTCGCGCCTTTCGTGACTGAATACAACCAGGAGGGGATGGATTTTTGTAGAAGCAGCTCATACGCCACATCCAGACGCCCGTTTTCACTGAGTACGTGCAGGAGGTAAGGAGTAGTGAGGAAGCCGGTGCCAACGTGGTTTCCGGCTGCTCGAATCAGGCGAACGAGATGCTCTACGATTGCAGGTTTGAGTTCGGCGGGAGCTAAATCAAACGCCAGGACCCGGGCATAGGAGGGTTGGGTGTCTGGACTCATACGTCCGTCATGGCCAATGAACTCGGCAGCGTAGGCATTTTTGATCCTATCCGCCATGTGGTTGAACATCTGAGCTTCCTCTTCTTTGCCCAGGATCTTGGCAGTTCTGGCAAGCAACCGGGTAGAATGCGCATAGTAAGCGGTTGCCACCGTGGGAGCGCCAAACAAGACTCGCTTGAGGACGCCCCCCATCATGGCCTGGTTTCCTCCCGTGCCCGGCTCCAACCACTCGCCCCAGTGATAACCAGTATCCCAAATGTACAGTCGGTTAGCAGGGGAGGTTTTGCGCAACCGGTTGGATTTTTGGGCCTGCGATGCGATGTAATTAATCCAGGCTTTCATGCTCTCGTATTGCTCTTCAAGGATTTGGATATCGCCATAGGCCTGATAGAGCGCCCAAGGCATCATTACGGCCACATCTCCCCAGCCGCTAGATCCGTCCAGTCGATTCAAGAAAGATTTCTTTAATCGGTAGGGGTTGGGCACGAAATTACCCACCATGCCGTTCTCAAACTGCTCATCGCGCAGCTCGGCGAGCCATTTGCGCAAGAAAGCTTGCGTATCCATGAGGAAAGAGGCCGAGGGAGCGAAAATTTGCGCATCTCCTGTCCATCCGGCTCGCTCGCGGGTGGGGCAGTCAGTGGGCAGATCGAGGAAATTGCTTTTCATGCTCCATGCCGTGTTGTGATGGAGCTGGTTGATCATCTCCTCAGAACACTCAAAGGTTCCTGATGGCGGCATGTCACTGTAAATGGCTGTGGCGAAAAAATCCTCGGGTTTGGGTTCGCCTGGATAGCCTTCGAGTTTGACGTAGCGGAATCCATGTACAGTGAATTTAGGCTCGTATTCTTCTTCGCCGTCCCCTTTCAGGGTGTAGCGCACTTCCTGGAAGAAGGGTTCCTTTCCGCTTTTTGCGGGGAATGCATACAGATTGGCTTGGGTGAAGTTTCCGTCTTGATCTAGCGTTTCACCATGCCGCAGACGCAGTGTGGTTCCTTTGGGGCCGCGCACCTTCAGGCGAACGATCCCCGCCAGGTTTTGCCCAAAATCCAGCACCGTTTCGCCCTTGGGAGTCTTGAGGACGGCAGGAGAAAAGGTCTCTTTTTGCCGGACAGGCACGCCCATCGAGGCGACCAGGTGGTTCTTGGGGTAGGAAACCACACGGATTGGTTTCCAGGCGTTATCGTTGTAACCCAGTTCGTTCCAGCCGGGCATCTCCAGGCGCGCGTCGTAAATTTCGCCTTCTTGCATATCGGATTTCAGGATAGGCCCCGCAGCGCATTTCCACTGAGCATCGCTGGTAATTATCAATTGGGTTCCATCGCGTAGTTCGATTTGCATCAAAGCCAGCAGCCCCAGGCGCTTGCCATAGACGTTGCGATCTCCATTAATGTACACTTTTCCACGATACCAACCATCTCCCAGGATGACCCCGATGGCGTTTTCGCCCTCGTACAGGTAATCGGTGATATCGTAGGCCTGGTATTGGAGGTGTTTATCATAGGCGGTGTAGCCAGGGGTAAACACTTGGTCGCCCACCCGTTGACCATTGATCCAGGCTTCGTACAGGCCGTGCGCCGTGATGTACAGCCGCGCCCAGCGGATCATCTGGGGCAGATCAAAGCGGCGGCGCAGGAAGGGGCAGGGGTTGAACTCTTTGGGGTTTTCATCCCAGCCAACTTCTATCCAATGGGCGGGCTGCCATTCTGTCTCGTCCAACAGCCCCATCTCCCACCAACCTTTTTCGCTCCAAGGAGAAGGGTGATCCTCCTGGTCCCAGACGCGGACGTGCCAGGAATAGCGCCAGGTGGATTTGAGTTCTGGGCCCAGATAAGGGATGGAGAGGGTGTTGTCGGAACTGACTTTGCCAGAATCCCACAATAAATTATTCTCGCCCATTTCCAGGAGAATAGGTGTTTTGGCAACCTGAATTTGGTAAGCGCTTTGGGATAATCCCCGGCCTTCTCCGGCGATCATCCAACTGAAGCGGGGACGACGGGCATCGATTCCAAGCGGGTTTTCCAGGTGGTCAATACGCAAATGGTTAGCGATAATCCTGCCGTGAGAAAGGGCGTCTAGGGGCATGAGTCCTCCTAACTTTTTATTTCACCTGTGAAGATTATAGACCTGTTTAGGATTTCGCACCTGTCGAACGGCGAACCATATCTCATCCGAAACTACATTACAGCCGCGATAAATCCCAAGGAGCCAAGGAACCATTTTCCTCTATTGGTATGAAGAGGATGATAATATTAATAGTGCGCAAAGAAACCATTCGTTCCAAAAATGGAGCGCGGGAAGGGGGAGAAACATTCAATTCTACGAATCATCGAGAAAAAAGGCTTGAAAACTTAACTAGTGCCTCGAGACTGCCATCCAAAGGTGGCTGTAAACTTTCATGGTTCGTTCAATTTTCTCACCAGGAATGGTTGTGCTATACTTCATTTACAACGTTGGGGCCGACTTTACTTCGAATATGTCATTGCCTGAATTTCCGGTTGATGCCCACTATTTAACCGTGAATTGGAGGTTGATTTGAAGAATTCCACCAGGTGGGTTGCCCTACGCATAACGTTCTTATACGCCCTGTTTGGGGGACTGTGGATACTGCTTTCCGATTCGATCCTCGCCGCGACGGTCACCGACCCTGCCGCGCTGACCCAAGTGCAAACCTACAAAGGCTCAGCTTTCGTCGCCGCCAGCGCGCTGGTTATCTTCCTCTTGTTGCGACAAGAGATGAACCAGCTTGCTGCCGCCGAGCTGCGGCTAAGTCAAAGCGAAGAACGATTAACGAACATCGTTGAGACTATTCCCGATGGTATTACCATCTTGGACCGGGAAGGGGCTCTCGCCTTCACCAACCCATCCGCTGAACGCATCTTGGGGCTGGCCGGCAACGACATCACCCAGCGCTCATACAATGATCCGCAGTGGCATATTACCGCCATGGACGGAGGTCCTTTTCCTGATGACCAGCTCCCCTTTGCCCGCGTGCAAGCGGAAGGGAAAGCGGTCTTCAACGTGGAACATGCCATCGTTTACCCAGACGGTAGGCGCGTCGACCTCTCGATCAATGCTTCGCCTTTGCGCGATGCAGATGGAAACTTTGATGGGATGGTTGCTTCAGTTGCCGACATCACTGAGCGCAAGCGGGCAGAAGAAGAAATCCGCAAACTCAATGCCGAATTGGAACAGCGCGTAATTGAGCGTACCGCCGAATTGCAAGCTGTGAACAAGGAACTCGAGTCATTTTCATATTCGGTTTCTCATGATCTGCGTGCCCCCCTACGCGCCATCAATGGATTTGCTGCCATCGTCGCCCGACGCCACCGCGAGGACCTGAACGAAGAGGGACAGCATTATGTGGACAATATCGTTCAGGCAAGCGAGCGCATGGGACTGCTGATTGACGACCTGCTCACCTACTCGCGGCTCGGTCGTTCTGGTGTGCGGCTGCAAAAGGTTTCCTTGGCAGCGCTGTTCGAGCAAATTACAAGGGATATGAAAAGCCGCCTGGATGAGCTCAACGGGACGATTCATGTCGAACAAAATCTGCCGGTTGTAAAAGGCGATGGAACCCTGCTGGGGCAGATTTTTACCAACTTGCTGGAAAATGCCATGAGCTATACCCAACGGGGCGCTTCTCCGCAGATTGAGGTAGGCAGCCAGATCCATGATAACAAGGTCGTAATTAGAGTTAAAGATCATGGCATAGGCATCCCACCTGAGTATCAGGAAAAAATCTTCAATATCTTCCAGCGATTACACACCGAAGAAGAATACCCCGGCACCGGTATTGGCCTGGCAACGGTCAGAAAAGCCGTCGAGTTATTGGGCGGCAGGGTGTGGTTGGAGTCGACCGTTGGACAGGGCAGCACTTTCTTTGTCGAACTACGCCTGGAGTGAACCGATGGAAACACTTGCTACGATCCTGCTTGTCGAAGATAACCGTATGGACATTGAATTAACCCTGGATGCCTTTCGGGAGGCGCGCCTTAAGAACACCATTCAGGTGGTCCAAAATGGACAGGAGGCGTTGGATTACCTGCTTGGCAACGGAAAATATGGCGACCGAGCCAGCTTCCCCATGCCCAGTCTCGTCCTATTGGATTTGAAACTCCCTGGCGTTGATGGCTTTGAAGTCTTGCGGATGATCAAATCTACACCTTTGCTCAAACGCCTGCCAGTGATCATCCTGACTTCCTCCAAGGAGGAGGGAGACCGCGCCTTATCTTACGATACAGGCGCGAACAGTTATCTCGTTAAACCAGTATCCTTTGACGGATTTTTAGGTGTTGTACGCGAGATCAGTAATTACTGGCTAAGCTTGAATGTTGCGCCACCGGATAATGGACAATAATGAAAGTGATACAGATTCTCTACGTGGATGATTCCCCATTCGATCGGGGATTGGTGCTGGACTCGCTGGAGAAGGAATACGGCGGTTTTCAGGTGACACCAGCCGCCTCGCGCGTTGATTTTGAAACAGCGCTAGCCTCTGGGAGCTTTGACCTTGTCTTGAGCGATTTCAACATCCTCGGCTTCGAAGGCTTGCAAGTTCTGGAAGCGGTTCACGCCAAAGACCCGGATCTGCCGGTCATCATCGTAACCGGTACCGGATCGGAAGAGGTCGCAGTGGAAGCTATGAAGCGCGGGGCGGCAGATTACATCATCAAAAGCCCAAAGCATATCCAACGCCTGCCGCTGATTATTCAAGGTGTGCTCGACAGGAAACATCTAAAAGAGGATCACGACCGTCTATTCAATTTATCCCTCGACCTTTTGTGCATTGCCGGATTTGATGGTTATTTCAAACAGCTCAACCCGGCTTGGGAGAGAACTCTTGGTTGGTCGAACAAGGAGTTGTTATCCAAACCATATGTGAATTTTATCCATCCCGACGATCATGAGGCGACCTCTCAAATGGCGGCGACGCTTGAGAACGGGCGTTTGGTCTATTTTTTTGAAAACCGTTACCTGTGTAAGGACGGCTCCTACAAATGGATCTCGTGGAACTCTTACCCATTGGTGGATGAGTCGCTGTCGTTCAACGTGGCGCGCGATATCACCGATCGAAAACATGCAGAGGCAAAAATTCGACAGCAAGTTGAGCAGCTCACTGCCCTGAGAGAGATCGATCAGTCCATTACATCCGATTTCGATCTTACTCACAGCTTGACCACCTTGGTTTCGCGAACCCATGCTTTATTAGATGTGGACGCCGTGACGATTCTGCTGCTCCAGCCGGAGACTCAAACCCTCGTCTATGGGGCTGGATCTGGCTTTTGGACAACTGTGCCTGAAACCACCCATATAAAATTGGGTGAGAGTTTCGCCGGAAAGGCGGCGCTGGAGAAACGGCTGATACAGATTCCTCAACTATCAGAACATCCGGATGATTTGTTTATAACCGGTTACTTGAATGGGGAAGATTTTGTTAGCTATCATGGCGTACCGCTGATCGTGAAGGAAGAGGTAGTCGGTGTGCTTGAGGTATTCAACCGCTCTTATGTTGAAAGGGGCCAGGAGTGGCTGGATATATTCGTCACACTGGCAGGGCAAGCCGCGATCGCGATTGCCAATGCCCAACTGTTCCTCAGGCTGCATAATGAGTTGAACGAGAGGCAGCGCACCGAAGAGGAAATCCGAGAACTCAATCTGAAGCTTGAACAGCGGGTGTAACTACTCACCACCCACCGGGATGGGAAGGGAAGGCGGACCAAAAAGAGACT
>CAYOHX010000085.1:0-21097 GCA_964403875.1 uncultured Anaerolinea sp.
GCCTGAAAAAGGCGAATGGCAAAGCTGCTGCTTTAAAGTGACATTGTCAAACTACTCAGCCAGAGGTGGAAGAGACCTGAATTTGAGGTGTGTGTAGGGTGCTTCGTGCCCTATACTCACCTCAAATTCAGGAACTGTCTCTACCCTCTGAGCAGCAACCAAGATTTTGGTTTTCGACATCGAGACTGCTGGCGACCTGGAAGCGGTTGCGGCGTTGCCGGAGCCGAAGGCTCCGGCAAACCTCAAGGAACCTGTGAAGATTGCTGGGGTGGCTAATAAAAATTGGACACGAAAACAAGTAAAAATTAGGTGTAAACTGGGGCTATTAACCTGCAACGAAGCGGAGTATGCTGCGGCGATCTTTGCTCTAGATCAAACGCTTCATTTTTTGGGGCCTGACCAGGTAACCGAGGTTGCCATCTTCGGCGACAGCCGAGTCATGGTTGCTAAAGCATTTTGTGCGCTGGTTGCACAAAAGTTACGTTCAGGAAAGAGAAAATGGCCAAAAGTGCAAGTTTTGCCACTATTTTTGCACATTTTGACAGTTGTATTTTGCATAGCCTTTCTGATACGCTTATTCCATGTGGTTTTTAAAGGTTTCGAAACTCAAATCGGGCGAGTTTGCCCAGTGCTATGAAGGTACCCCGCAATGCTGCAGATTGGAGTCTCTTCAGCCAGGTGGAATGGGTCCCTATTCTTTTTTGCAACTTAGGGGAGTTTTCATTCATGCGGGACATTGAAATCCATGCCGGCTGTATCCAGCAGGGGGAAACCCGAATTGATAAAGATTTCAAGGATGGCGGCCTGACCCTCTTCGCTATCTTCATCCAATCCGAGCTGATCAATTTTCTTTGCGGCATCGATTCCCGTTTGCTTGAAGCGCCGGATATTTTCGGGTGTGTGTTCGAAGGTAAAACCAATGCCGATGGGATAAGCAATTCTCGGGTGCCCCGTGACCAGGGATGCCAGTTTTTCAGAATCCAAAGAGGGGTTCATGCGCTTGCGAAGCATGTCCGCCAACATCCACATGACCTGCTCTTTATCGACATGTTGCTGTTTGGCCAGAATGGGCACGATCTCGTGGAGTGCCTCAACAACGTAGGATTGAATTTCGGGAGAGAGTTGCCGGGCCGCCTGAACCATCTGACTGATCTTTTCGTCCAGTTCTGCGGGGAGGGGGCGAGGGATGCCTAAAATATCGTAGATCTCGTAGCCCAATCCTTCCGCGATCCTGGCAATATTCTTGCCTTTTGGGTCGTACTTTCCGTGCAGCCAGTCTGACAGGGACGCCTGTGAGACGTCCAGGTAGGTGGCAAATTCCGAAATAGTTTTACGGCGACCCTCAGCGCGTTGCCAGTCCAAAAATCGTAAATTCAGCCAATCTGCTACATTCATCTGTTCTCCTTGGGTTGGAAAATGGGCGTCCGAGAAATGTATTTGAGGCATCCGCCTAAAAGGGATGATAGCAGAAAACTTGTAAATATTCAATAGAAAATAAATTCTACAATAAATATAAATAAATCGCTTTCAAATTGAATAATAAATGTTTTATTGTATAATATAAGAAAACTTATAAACGCAGACAAAGTCATAATCCCATGCCAAAACAAACCGATCAAAAAGCACCCGAAACAAATTATATGAGCAAGCAAATCTCTTTCCCTTATCGGGAAATACTCGCTGTTCTCACGCAGGAAGACCTGCGATCCCGGCCCAACACCATCCTTTCGTTTATCCAGGCTGAGTTTCTGCGCCGCCATCCAGATGGCTTGTTTTTTGAAGCCGTTTCCCCTTCTTTGCCGGCCGTGACCAAAATTTTCCAAGGTTGACCTCGCCCTCAAGTTTTTCACGAACCGCTTCCGGTTTCTAATTTGAACCCGGTTTCAAAGCGGAAGTTCATTGTCGCGCCTATTACTAGAAAATATTTTCTACAAGAGACAAGGGAAGAAGATGCCCAACAATATTTCTTTGCGGCAGGAGCATAAATTATGATTGCCAACCAGTTCATTGAAGATCTCTTCAACCAACTTGCTGCCCCGTTCACCCTCGATTGGGAGGAATGGAGGGTGATCGAGACGAGCGAGAACCTGCAGAAAGCCTTCGGCTGCCCGGTTTTGATGGGGGTGCAATCTCGCCGAGAAGTCGCCGAGCGACAGAACAAAATACCCCGGCAGGACGATGCTCAGGAATCTTCAAATGTCGAACAGACATCTGATAAGGCGATTACCCTGTGGTGCCCTCACAAAACAGAACAGGCCGGATCCGTAGTTCAGACCACCCGATACGCTCCGCGGAAGGACAATGGGGCGTATTCCAGTCCCCAAGTGAGTATAGAAGAATGGAAGGTCGGCCCCAATCTGCTGCTGGCGGGTTTGCCAAAGCAAAAAATGAGGGCGACGATCGATGCCGTGCCTGTGATGGTCGATCCGGCAAGGAGCATGTTCTCTGACATGAACGCTTCAGGGAAAGGAGGAAACGGTGGCCTGAACCTAACCTCACGCAGCTAATCGAATTGGTGGCCATGTGCACACGCCTGTGCCAATTTCAAGGGCCCAACTCGATATCGCGCCGCAAGTGCGGCTGAATCTCACGGTTCACCATGGCCTGTTTCTTGTCCACCTGTTCGCGGAATCCGTCCATGAACCTATTGAACGAAAGGAGCATTGAAATCATGTCCAACAAAAAACAATCCATCTCCAATGCGACTCGGGAGGTAATGGATTTCATCCTGAAGTACAAGACCATGAATTGCGGCGCATCTCCCAGCATCCGGGAAATTCGGGATGCCTGCGACCTGCACTCCACCAGTGTTGTGCAGCACCATCTGACTCGCCTGCAGGCTGCGGGATGGATTGAACGCGATACGCGCACGGCCCGCAATATCCGCATTGTGGGCGAAACATGGTCGTGTCCATTCCACATTGCCAATGTTTGAGATGATCCAGACAATCCCCGGTCGTCGGGACGGGTACGGTGACCTTGCCCTGGCGATCATTACCCAGGCTGCAAAGGACTTAAACAAGCCCTTGATGTGTTGTTCGGCCATCGAATGGCTCATGTCTGATGAATTTCTCTTGTATGCCGGTTCTCTAGGCATGGACGCCAATCGGGTTGCCCGAAAGATGTTCTTGCGTTCCATCGATACCTGGAGGAAATGGAAACATATGACAAAAACATTCAACCTGGTTCGAGATCGTGATGTCACGGGAATTTCGGGAACAGGAGTTGTGGCCGAAGGGATCGTTTTTCAGGGCGGACAAACCGTGATTTGCTGGACCTGTCCGCCCTTTACCGTGTCCGTCTTTCCATCCCCTGAGGCTGTACTGGCTGTTCATGGGCACCAAGGGAACACGCGGATTGTCTGGAACGAGGAAACGGCTTGAGGCTGCCCTGGGCTGGAAAGCGCCTGTGACCTGTCCGGGATCTGGACCTTGGTTAAGCAGAGTAGCAGCGCTTCGGGTTCCATGAACCCGTGGTGAGCAGGCGTTATTTCTGTTTTGCAATATGTGAACAAGCAATATTACTTGGTGAGGAGACTTAACTTATGACTCGGAACAACAGCTGCCAGCACGTCATTGATCTTACGGGGGACATCCTGTTCAATATGATCAGGTTGAACGGCAAACCGGTGGCATTCCTGCGTTTATTTGGCTTGGTGAAAGCCACTCACGGCGCATCACGAGTAGATGGACTCCGGTTTGTGGCCTACGGCCCGCTGGCCGAGCTGATCTATGCCCACGTCCAGAAAGGCTCTCGCCTATTCGTGATCAGCCATGTGCAGCAGCGCCAGGTAGAGGATAAGCTGTTCACAGAATTCGTGGTCGAGGAATGCCAATTTCTGAGAAATGTCGATTGGGAAGCGGGAGCCAGGAAACAAGCTGAACTGGTTGAACGTGGAGAACTGCGCCCGTCTTATCAAGCGGAAGATGATCATGTTGGAGGTTGAGCGGGAGATGCCTATCCAAAAATCGGAATATCACAGCAGCGAAGCGGACTACCTGCTGGCGCACGAACGCGACTGCCGCTGCCCACTTTGTGAGGGCGATAGCCCAGAAGAAAGCCAGCCGGACCGGAGTGAGGACAACCACCTGGAAGCGGAGTACGAAGACCGCGTTTCCGGTTGCGATTGGAATTTCTAGGGGAGCGTATGGCTGAAAAGACTTACACCGCCTGGGTGTATGTAGAGGTGGAGATCGACGGCGATTTCCATGAGATCGGAGGGCCGACGGCAATTTTCAAGAGTCAGGGTCTTGGCGAGATGGCGCAGCTCTTAAATCTGAAACTCGTTCCTGGGCACGCGATAGACATAGAACATGAAGCGAAGGAGATCGAGCCGCAATACGCAAGCGAGTAAGCAATTTTTTCCTTCCCTTATAGGCCTGGCCTGTGAGGGAAGGAAAGTTCCTTTATGCCATGATTTCGGGTAGGTCGAAGAGGATCACATCCGGACGGCGATTGGCCACCGTGAGCAGTTGCTCAGTGAAACCGGAACGGGCGCAAAGCGCATAAAGTTGGTTTTTCTCCCCCATCTCAGATCCTACCAGGGCGACCTTCCGCTCCAAATTCTCCAGAATATCTGTTCCCAGAGGCTTTGCGGTCCATTTGCACTCCACCGAAAGAGCCTTTGTTTCACCCAGAGCAATCAGGTCGATTTCTTCGTTGGCGTTCCACCATCTGCCGATGTGAGTGGGGGTAAAAGGCAGCTTTCCATATAATCCGGACTGCCACAGGAACTGCCGGCATACTTCTTCAAATACTGGGCCGGTGAACAAGTCTAGTTGTGGCAGAATGGTATGCTCCAGGAGCATCTGCCCACCGCCTACTTCCAGCTGTGAGCGGTTGGGATGGATGTAACGGAACCAAAAGCGAAGGTAGTGGTCTTTCAGACGGTAGATACCTCGCCGGCTCTTGTGCGGTTGGGTCTCAGTAACCGGGACAATTCTCTCGACCAGATGGAGCTGCTGCAGCGTGTCCAGATAGGCTGTGGCGCCTTCAAGCCCGGTGGCCAGCTTGATCTCGTTTAATCGTGTCTTTCCACTGGCTATGGCTTCCAGGATGGCGAAGTAGTTGCGCGGCTCCCGCAGTTCTTGCTGAAGAATGAAGCGTACTTCATCGTATAGGAAGGCGCCGCGGGTCAGAATGTTCTCCAAAATGTTGTCCGGCAAGGGCTGCCCGGGAAGGATAGTTTGTAGGTAAGCAGGCGTGCCGCCATAGACCGCGTATGCGCGAACCTGGTCTTCAAGGCTGAACTCTGAAAAGAGCAGGCAGGCGTCCCGAAACAAAAGCGGATCCAAGAGATATTGAGCGGTGCGCCGGCCATAAAGAGGCGCTTCATATCCTAAGACGGTTTCTTCCATCATGCCGATGTACGAACCGCACAGAATGAGCATGATTTGGCTGTCCTTCAAGTGATTGTCCCACAGGCGTTGGAGGATGCTTGCCAGAGGGGGGTAGGCGGCAATCAGGTAGGGGAATTCGTCCAGCACTACCACCAGTCTTTCCGCCTGAGCGGCCTGGGCTAATGCGTCGAAAAGGCTTTCCCAGGTGGAGTAGACCGCGTCTATCTGGTTGGGGCCAAACAGAACGGCGTTGACCACCCCCGACAACGATGCGCGCAAGGAAAGTTCGGAGCCGAGATCGGCGACAAAGAAGATGTGCCGCTTGCCTTCACAGAAGTGATGGAGCAGCTCGGTTTTTCCGACGCGCCGGCGACCGTATAAAACGAAAAACTCGGCTTTGCCGGATCGGTAACGGTTTTCGAGGAGGTTGAGTTCAGAGACCCGGTTAACGAACATGGCTGTACCCTCCCAGAAGATAATTTAGATTATGATAATTACGATTTCTTTATTGATTATAGCATAAGGGCGTGGAAATTCAACCAGAGAGTCTCAGGATTTGGTCGTTTAGAAGCATATGGCGGGACATCCTGTGATCCTGGGATGGAGTTGAGGAAGAGGGGCTTTCTCTTTGTAGATCGATGATGTGCGGCTGGTTGGGGTGAAGTGAGCTGAGCTTTTCGAGTAATCGTGAGGTGCATTTCAAAACGGGATGCGATTGAATGGACATGTCCCTTGAAATTCCGCTATTCAATAGCGGAATTTCAGGTTTAATGCAACATGGATGCTGCTATGCTCTTCATTGTCCACTCTGCGAAGCGCTCTGTAAAATTTTCAAATAGAACTATTTTTGTAAAATAGCACTTTACAAAAAATGGGTATTTCTGTAAAATTTAGCTATGGCAACCATTGAGCGTTATCTCTTTCCGGCTCTAACAAGAGCTTTGTCCGACCAGCGGGTCATTGTCATTACCGGAATGCGCCGAGTAGGAAAAACTACCACACTGCGATGGTTGTTGGAGCAAGTCCCTTCATCCAACAAGCTTTTCCTGGATCTTGAGCGGATCGACCAGCGGTCTGTGTTTGAGGAACGGAATTATGAGCTGGTTCTGAATTATTTTCGCAACTTGGGTCTGGACCCGAGCCAGCCAATGACGGTGGCGATCGATGAGATCCAGTATGCGCCTAACTTGCCAAGCGTGGTCAAATATTTGTATGACCATTATGGTATCAAATTCATCCTGACGGGGTCGAGCTCTTACTACCTGAAGAACCTCTTTAGTGAATCGTTGGCCGGGCGAAAGGTAGTCTACGAAATGTTCCCGTTGGGGTTTGGGGAATTTCTAAATTTTCGCGGAATCCCTTATCGCCGCAGAACAGAATTGGGTGATATGGTTTTTGATTCCCACGAATACGATCGGCTGAAAGATTATTACGATGAATATGTCAACTTCGGTGGTTTGCCGAATGTGGTGCTAGAGCCGAGGTTGGATGCCAAACGTGAAATCTTGAACGATATTTTCTCCTCATACATCAATATTGATGTTCAAGCAATGGCCGATTTTAGGAAAATCGGTGAGCTTACCCAATTACTCAAAGCGCTCGCCTTTCGAATAGGAAATAAGTTGGATTATTCGAAGCTTTCTCAGATTGTTGGGATTTCACGGCCTACTTTGAGCGAATATCTTGAGTTTTTGGAAAAGACGTACGTCATTTGCCAGCTTCCGGCTTTTTCGAACCCGGATCGATCGGCTGCTTTGGGCAAGAAGCTGTATTTTCTGGATAATGGTATTGCTAGAATTTTAGGGCATCCTGGAGAGGGGGCGCTGTTTGAGAATGCAATCTTCAACCAATTGCGCGAGTACGGTGCGCTGAACTACCTGGCCAGGGGGAGCGAGTATGAGATTGACTTTGTTCTGACTCCTTCCAGCCAGGAACCGGTTGGATTGGAAGTCAAGTACCATCCGGTGGTGTCGGATCAGCAAAAACTCAAGCGCATAACCCTAAAGAGTGGGCTACAGAAATCCTGGTTGGTTGGTCGCTTGCCCACACCGGGATTTTCGGAGTTCTTGTGGGGCGGTTTGATGTTTTGATGGAATCCTTTTCAACCAAGTTAATCATGTGGATTTCCTCTTCCGCGTTCCACAACAGTCGCCGATGTGTAAGGGAAATAAACAATAGTTTCCAGCCAATAAAGAAATCCCGATTATCATAATCGGGATTTCTTTATTGGCTTGGCACAATGGCAAGTAAAGCGCAAGGGAAAAATTGGCGTTCGGTTTTTCCGCTACTCTTGTCAAGCTCGCCGGAACACTTCCTGCCGGTGCCAGGCCAACGACTCTTCATCCGGCGTAAACTCATCTTCTACGGGGCTCAGGATTGGGCGGCCTTCCAGCGTTAGCAAATGCCCTGGGACATTTAACGACGTGCGCAGCTCCGAAGAGAGCAGCATGGTGTATCTTGCAGATACGCTGGTGAGGCCCTCGTCAAATGTCCAGTGGCACAACCGGCAGAGCGCCATACCATTGCGAGGGTTGTCGTTGTGGCTGATGCTCCAGGGGATGATGTGAGCCGCATCCACCGCGCTGTGACCATCGACGGTTAACATGCGCACGCCGCAGAAGGCGCAGCGGTGATCGTACACCCGCACCACTGCCCGGCGAAACCCCTGGTCACGGACCTGGACTTGATATCGGTCCTCTTCCAGCTGGCTATCTTTGGCCTGTTGTTTCGCCTTTCCGATCAACGCCTGGCTGTACAAGAAAGCTTGGAGGTTAACGGCCCCTTGCTGGAGCAGCATTGCTTGATATTCCGGGCCGAAATAGGTCTGGATCAAGGCTGTCCGCAGCGCGTTGCGCGGTTCTTCCAATTGCAGCATGTGGAACAAGTCATCATCCAGTTTTGCGCCCAGTACCAGTTTCTGCAACTGAGAAAGAGTATCTACCTGGCGAGTTGCTTCGAGAAGCGCTTCTTTGCCAGGCACGGGCTGCAAATGCCAGAAGCCACCGCTGCGCATGTGGAAAAAGGGCAGGGCCATGTTCCCACGGTGGTCGGGAGGCATCAGGCTCTGCCAGTAATGAGAAAATAGATTGCCTAACTCAGGGGTGATTTCGATCAAATTGGCCTGGATCGAGCCCTGGGCAAACAGATCGAGAATCGATAGGAGTAAGAAAGGTTTATGCGGTGCGCGGAAATGGGTGGCCTCGCTCCAGCGCTTCCGATTGACATCGGTGTGTAGATGGGTGAAGGAGTGAAGATAGTGTTGGAGGCGAGACATTTCCATCACAAAGCTCCAGGCTGATTGGAACGTTAAACAACCGTAGAAGAATTATATGCCGAGACTGGAAAACCCATCTATCTTGGAGGTAAGATCGCTGCTTTTAAATGGCGTTTTGCAGAACAGCTTGCAGCTCCCCGGTTGCCAAATATGTTTTGAGATTGGATTGGTCATAGGCGCGCTGATCTACTCGTATATGTTTTCAGACCGCCGCGATCTTCCGAGAAACCCACTCTTCAAGTTGATCCCATTCTTCGGATTGACCTACCGCCTTAGCCATTTTTACAACATCTTGATAGGATATCGCATGCACTGGCACACAATCCGGCCGGACTTTCGAAAGGAAAGTTCGCCAATGATCTGAATGAACCGTGTTCGCCACTTGCAGACCCGAAGCGTCGGCGTAAACGAGGCAAAATACGGCGCGCCGGCCGCTTTCCTGTGCGATTGCATAAGCATTCGTCATGTTTCGCATCCATTGGTACCAGGAACCAGCAAAGGGACAGGGCGAATGGTCAACTCCGGCGTCATATAGGAATATCTCAGGAATTACTTCCCAATAGCGGATCTTTTTTGCGCTGAGGGCGCAGCGGTTGGTTTTTCCATTGGCCGGGTTGGTCTGGAGTACGTAATTCCCATTGCATTGGATCCAGCCTTTATGCGCTCCGCTAGTCAGCGGTTTGGGCTGTGAACAGTTGCCACCATCCGGCTCGGTAAATTTGCACTCGAAAAAGATTAGCGCTTCATCGGATTGTGCCAGGACATCAACCTGGGTGTGCTGGTTGATTTCGCACAGTGGGTTGGTTGGCGCAATCCATTCCAGATCAAGCTCCCATCGGGTGGATTGAGGGATGTTCAATATTCCAGCCAGGTGATTGAGGATATTCGTGCAATTTGGATGAGTTTTGATGGTTCCAAAAACGTCGATTGCCAACGCCTGGGAGGAATTAAGTTTATGAGTATCCGGTTGCTGATTGTTCCCAATGTGCCAGGGAAAGATTTTCCAATCGGGAATCGCCTTGTGAGCAGGAGGGAAGAGATTGGCTTGAATTGCGGAAATGATATTGGATTCCACATTGACCTCGTAATGCATGAGAATAGTACAATGGCGCGCAAGATCCTAGAAACGAAATCCCGCCTGTTTGATGGCTAGCCGTCTTGCTCCAGCTCTTCCGTTTCACATCAGTGCGCGGATGGGCAAATAGGCAAAGGTAGTATTACAAGCGAGTTATTCCCGTTGAGAAGATCCAGGCCGGTCGAGTCGGAAATGAGTTGGCAGAAGAATTATATGCCCAGTCTGGGAACCGCGTTGATATTGGAGGTGAGATTGCTCCTTTTACCGCCGCCAAAGGTATATCCGAATAGGCGGATTGTTGACCAGAACAAGAGTGATCTAGAATAATGGGATTGGGAAGGCAAAAAGGCCAGTTTATCTCAGATATGTTGAGACTGAGTTTCACTAGAGTGATGTAACCGTGGGGTCTGCTTCTTCAGGGTAGCCGATTTAGTTGCCTTGATTTTAATGAAAACATATGTTTTAATAAGTATTAAAAGAGTCATTTATGTTAAAAGAAGTCGATGTTATTAATAAGGGTTTACTAGAAATCAGGGATTGCCTCTCTGTTGTGCCGTCACTTGTGATCGAGTCGATAGAAGAGGTGACTGAGAAGGGAGGACCGGATTACCGTGTCAATGTTCAAGGTCAAGGGTTCAAACAGACCATTTATCTTGTACTCAAGACTCTGGGAACTCCAAAAAGCACAAGGGAAGCGGTCAATTTACTGTTGAGATGGGTCCAAAACAGTCCCAAGACTTACGCGATATTTGTGGCTCCTTTCATTTCTTCAACATCAGCTGCCATTTGTAAGGAAGCTGGAGTCGGGTATGTCGATCTATCTGGAAATTGCCACATTGCATTTCAACAAGTATTTATCAATCGAGAAAAAATGGGGAACCAGTACCCCTTTAAAACAAGTTTATCCTCGATCTATTCGCCAAAATCCGAACGCATTTTGCGCGTTCTTCTCAGCTACCCTTATCGGACCTGGAAAGCTATCGATCTTGCAAAAGAAGCCCAGGTTAGTCTTGGCATGATCACCCAAGTAAGCAAAAAGCTCGTCGATCAAGAATGGTTGAAGAAGACGCTCCGGGGTATTTCTTTAACCCAACCTGAAAACCTATTGGCGGACTGGATAAATAATTACACCATTAAACGCAACACTCTCAACAACTACTACTCTTTGAAACCACTCCAGGATGTAGAAGGCGAGATTGCGGAAACTTGTGACAAGGTAAACATTCCCTATGCCTTAACTGGTTTTTCCGCATGCAATCGCCTCGCCCCAATGGTCAGGGGGCAACGTGCGATGATCTACGTGGCTTTCGATATCGATTTAGTGGCAGAGAAAGCGGGCTTGCAATCCGTCGAAAGTGGGGCCAATATTATTTTGATACAACCCTACGACAACGGAGTATATTGGAACACAAAGCCAATTAGGGATCTGCAAATCGCCGATCCCGTTCAGGTTTATCTTGATTTGAAACGATATCCAGGTCGTGGCGAAGAAGCAGCGGATTTTCTTTATCGAGAGGTGATTCTTCCAAGATGGCAACAACAAAAAACGAATATGATCGCCTCTTAGTAGAGGCTGCGCATCGGGTGCTACTGGAAGTTGCCCGACTATTGTATGAATATCGAGAAGGGATTGTGATCGTTGGTGGTTCTGTACCAGGTTTGATATTTGAGCAGAACCCTCCTGAACACATCGGAACAGTGGATGTGGATATTGCCCTGGACCATCATGTGATCCAGGAAATTGGATATCGATCCATAAAGCGATTGCTTTCCACAAGGGGCTATATTCAAGGGGATCAGCCTTTTATTTTCTATCGCACTTTGCAGGTTGAAAGTCAGGAAATCAAGGTTGAAGTAGATTTTCTGGCTGGTGAGTATGGCGGGACGAGCAAGAAGCACCGGACTCAGAGTGTTCAAGATATGCAGCCCAGAAAGGCACGGGCCTGTGATTTGGCATTTCAAAATCCCATTCAGATTACGATAGAAGGAACACTGCCAGACGGCGGGAAGGACCGGGCATCCATCCAGGTGGCTTCGATTGTCCCCTTCCTTATGATGAAAGCGCAAGCTTTGAATAGCCGGCTTAAGGAAAAAGATGCCTACGATATTTATTATTGCGTGTCCAATTTCCCGGGTGGTCTGGACGCATTGGCCGATGCATTTCGATCGTTTCCAGATCATCCGTTGATTCAAGAAGGCTTGACGATCTTGAGCGAAAAATTCTCATCCGTGGACTCGTTGGGTCCTGTATTTGTAACCAATTTCTTGGATGAAACGGATCCAGATAGCCGAGCAATCATCCAAAGAGATGTCTATGAGCGTGTGCAATATTTAGTGAATACACTTCGAGTTTGATGTTGCTACTGCCCACACTAATAGGCGTGGAGAGTAGCGGTCGACTGGGCATGCGTTGGTCCCGAGCAGGTTTAGAAGTTCTCTTCCCTGTACGTTCTCTGATAGTGTTCCTGGCTTTTTCTGGCGCTTGAAAATCCTTTCCTTCTCTCCAACAACTTGAAACGCATACAGAGATCGAGAGTGGTCTTCAATGCGCCAACGCGCATGCTATAAATAAATCAAGCACAATCAAATAAAACCATGCCCAACGTCGGCGTAATGCCGGCCTAGTAAGACGCTAACAGGCAGCCAATCGGTCATACATTCGCGGTCGTTAGGAAAAGACGGCTATGTATGGCCGTTTTGTTTTAACCCTCCGGAGTTGTATGGATCCACTCGCTACCCTGACCGCCCTGCTCAATGACAAAAGCGAGTTTTTTCACCGCTTGGGCTGTTCGGTATAATTTAGCGGATTTCAACTTTTTCATCATCATCAACAACTACTAATAATTCTACTTGGATTAGTTTTGAGAACGCTCATTCTCATAAGTGATTTTAGCTGTTTTGTGAGCAAATTCGACGTTTTTTTGGCAACTTTGTAGGATCTCAAAGTTATTGAGACTCATCTCAAAGATAATGAGACTCGCATCTCAGATATAGTGAGACTGGCTTCACGATTTTGCTGAGAGCATAAATGCTTATGAAGGATGTGTACGCCTATCGTGATTTATCGCCAGTAGGTCGGTCTCAATAATTTTGAGATGGAGTTAGGACAGTCTCAATATATTCGAGACATAGGTAGGCTGGTCTCAGTATCTGTGGTTCTCCCGCACATTTCGTGAAAGGTGATGTAGTTCTGTGTTTCGCCACAGTTCTTTCAGATTTAATCGTTGTACATAACTCGTCGTTTGAGCAAATCGAGATTAGCTCGCCCTTGCATCTTGCGTTTGATCAGCTTTAGTCGATTATTCTGGCCTTCAACCTGACCGTTACTTAACGGGTGAGAAAGCGCCATTTTCACAGCATGATGATCTCTTCTCAGACCCGCAGCGAAACTGCGCATATTGGGGGCTATACAATTCTCTGCCTGGCAAAGCCAGGTTTCAAACTGGTCTGCAAGTCGATCGCGAACCATTTTCTGAAAGCTTTGCGCCAACTCATAGGCGTCTTTTACATGATCCGACATCTGACAAAAATGCTGAACCAGTTTGTTTTCTTCCGCGTCTAATTTCTCAGATGGTTTCCCCAGCAGAAAGGCAGCTTTTGATACGGCAATCCTTGGCGTTGGAGCTGCCGGAGCTTCATGTGAACGCCAGTGGCTGCAAGTCGGGCCACGCAATTCAGCCGCATAACGCGCAATGGTCTGGTAAGAGCCCTTATAGCCACGTTTCTTTAGCTCGAAGAATAATTGCTTAGGCCCGCGAGTACCTTCATCCCAACGTTCTTTGATATATTGCTCAAAGCCAGATGTTTTACGGCTAGACCGAATTTGTTTTGCCGGAGGTTCTGGTAGGTTTGCATATTTCATCGCAGTGTTGACACAAATTCCTAAAGATTTGGCAATGTCGCGTAATGCCACTCCCTGTCGTTGTAGATTTTGGACCTGGGTGTACAGTTCCTTCTTTTGCTCCAAACTGGCAGGCAGTGGTTTTGCAGTTTCTTGTTCCGTTACTGGCTCAATATGTTTTGATTCGGAAGGAATAGGGGGGTGTAGTGGTGTAAGTTTTAATATCTTGGGGTTCTGTTGAACCACTTGCTTGAGCGTTTCGTTTAACGACAATAAGAAATACCCATCGATGACAATTAGAAATGCCCACTAAAAGAGGCGGAAGAAACGGTTAAACTCTCAAGGAATAGGAGAGCTATGACCGCAACCGATGCCCAAGTGAGGCTAATGATGAAAGAACGAGTACGAGGAAAAACGCAGGAACAGGCGGCTGTCAAAGCCAATATGCGCAGCCGAAAAACAGTTCAAAAATATGAACAACTGGGACAAATGCCAAGCGAGATAAAACAACCGCGGGCGTACCGGACCCGATCGGATCCATTTGAAGCAGACTGGGCGGAAATTGAAAAGAAATTGGAAGAAGCGCCGGAACTGGAAGCCAAAACGTTGTTTGAGTGGTTGTGTGAGCAGGAGGGAAAAAGATACCAGGAAGGGCAGCTGCGCACCCTGCAGCGGCGGATCAGTAACTGGCGGGCGATGAACCTGGAACAGGAGTTGATCCTGGAGCAAATCCGCCAGCCTGGGGAATCGATCCAAACCGATGGGACCAGCCTGAATGAACTAAAAGTCACCATTGGGGGTGAGAAATTTGAACATATTTTGATCCACAGTGTCTTGCCCTATTCTAATTGGGAGTGGGGACGGATAGCACAAAGCGAGTCGCTGCTGGCGATACGAGTAGGGTTGCAAAGCGCACTGATCAAACTGGGACATGTTCCGCGAATACACCAGACGGATAACACCACAGCGGCAACGCACAAATTGGGGGCGGAAGAGCGCAGTAAGAATTCACAGGAGCGGGGCTATAATGCGGAATACCTGCAGCTACTGGCCCATTACGGGATGGAAGGGCGCACGATCCACCGGGCCAGCCCCAACGAAAACGGGGACATCGAAGCCAGCAATGGCGGATTAAAGCGTGCGGTGGAACAGCACCTGCTGCTGCGAGGCAGCCGTGATTTTGAAAGCATCACCAGTTATGAAACCTTCTTGTTTGGCGTCATGGAAAAGCGTAATGCCTTGCGTCAGGCAAAATTGGCTGAAGAACTGGCGGTGATGAAACCCCTGCAGGCAAAACCCTGGCCGCATATGCGTGAACTGCAGGTGCGGGTGGGCAATAATGGGATCCTGCGGGTCAGCGCTAATGGTTACACAGTTCCAAGCGGGTTGAAAGGCAAGCGTGTCTGTGTGCGGGTCTATGAATGGCAAATTGAGGTCTGGTACGCCAACAAACTGGCGGAAACCCTGCCGCGCCTGACCGGTGCCCACCGATACCACATCAACTACCGTCATGTCATCGACAGCCTGCTGCGCAAACCCGGAGGATTTCGCAATTATCGTTATCACGAAGACCTTTTCCCGCAGGATGTTTTTCGCCAGGCATGGGAATCCCTCCAGGCGCATTTGCCGCCCCGCAAGGCAGACATGGCATATCTGCGGATTCTCAAGCAGGCGGCTCAAGGACTGGAAAGCGATGTGGCTCAGGCCCTGAGCCTGCTTTTGGCTGGGCAAACGATCTGGGATGACAGCACGGTAGCTGGATTGGTGAAAACCCCGGCTCAGTTGGAACTTCCTGACATACTTCCCGAAGTGGTTAATCTTTCCCTCTATGACCAGTTGCTTGAGGAGGTGGATTATGTCACAGCTTGAAACGATCCAGAAACAATTGCACAATCTGCGTATGCCCACTGCCGTTGAATCGGTTGGAGATCTGCTGGCTGCCGCCACCCGAGAGACCTGGCCTCTTGAAAATTTCCTCTCCGAACTGCTCGAGCAAGAATTGGAAGGCCGCCGCCAGCGCCGCACCGAGCGTTTGCAGAAATCTTCCCATCTGCCCGAAGGCAAAACCCTGGCCACTTTTGACCAGGAACATCTCCCCATGCGTCTGCGTCGCCAATTGCCCCAGTTGTGCACCGGCGATTTTGTCGACCGCTGCGAGAACTTACTGGTATTCGGCTTGCCTGGCCGTGGGAAAACCCATTTTGCTGCGGCGGTGGGCCACCAGTTGATCCAGAACGGGCGCAGCGTCCTTTTTACCCCCACTTACCGCCTCGTGGATGACCTCCTGCGCGCCAAACGCGATCTCCTCCTCGAGCATGAACTTCGCCATCTCGATACATTTGAGGTTCTTATCCTCGATGACATTGGTTATGTTCAACAGTCCCGCGATGAAATGGAGGTTTTGTTTACCTTGCTCAGTGAACGCTACGAACGCCGCAGCGTGATCATTACTTCAAACCTGGTCTTTTCTCAGTGGGACCAGATCTTCAAGGATCCCATGACCACCGCTGCCGCCATCGACCGCATCGTTCATCACAGTATTATTGTGGAATTCGGAAAGGAGGTTGCCAGCCATCGCGCTCAAGAGGCTGCTCAAAGAATCCAAAAAGAGGAAAAGATTGATGGATAAATCTTGTTGTCTTGCCTTTGCTGTTTCTACAGCATTGACCCAGTACTCCTTCTGGGTGTATTATCCAAATGCGCATTTCTAATTGTCGCCATGTCCATTTCTAATTGTCGCCGGGGGGCGTTTCCGTTAAATTGGTAAGCAGGTGGAACCGATCTGCTATCTGAACGGCATTTGGCGCTCCTTTTGTTGCGCCTTCTGAATAGCTCCCCGACCGATCACGCGTAATGATTTCAACGCCTGGGTGTTCTTTAAGCCACTTTTCGAGCACTGCGCTGTCTCGACCGGCTAACAAATCTACTACCGTACGTCTTTCCAGGTCAACCAAGATGGTTCCATAAGTTCGGCCTTTTTTCATGGCCCAGTCATCTACTCCCAAATGCCTGGGCGTTGGATTATCGTTTTGAGGGGCCTGACGAATCATTCGCAACAGGGTATCTGGTGAAACCTTTCCGTAATGAAGCTTCTCGACCATTCTTGCGCCACCCTCGCCACCGGATTCAAAGGCAATTTCTCGCAAAGCCTCACGAAGTTGATTTGTCTTTCGGGCATAACGAACCGCAAAATCTGAGACGGGTTCGGCAAAAGTAACGCGCTTACATTGGGTTTCTTCACAGAAAAAACGGCGAATGTCTAGAGCGTGTTATGAACTTAAAGGACATGAGCCATCAGGTGAACGAAATTCTTGAGCATCAGCATGGCAAAAGCCAGATAGGTAAGACCTGCCAGGGTCTCCGGCAGGCGCTCATAGTCACGCGCCAGCCGCCGGAAGCGAGCAGTCCAACCAAACGAGCGTTCGACAACCCACCGACGAGGCAGCAGCACAAAGCCTTTCTTGGCTTCCGGCAGCTTGATCACCTGCAATTCGATGCTCTGCCGTTTCGCTGCCTGCGCGGGCTCCTCGCCGGTATAGCCCTGATCGACAAAGGCCACTTCCACCGATTGTTCGGTGACTTCCTGCACCTGACGGGCCAGTTCTTCCACTTGGGCGCGGTCCTGTTCGTTGGCCGGGGTCACATACAAGGCCAGCAGATGGCCCAAGGTATCCACCGCAATATGCGTTTTGCTGCCCTTTTTACGCTTTGCGCCATCATAGCCAGCCCGCTCGCCGCTTTCGGGCGTCGATTGCAGCGTGCGACTGTCGAAAATCGCGGCGCTGGGCTGCTCCTTACGCCCTTTGGCCAACCGCAACACCGCTCGAAGATCATGCACGATCGCTTCAAACACCCCGGCAGCAATCCAGCGTTGGGTTTGCTGGTACACGGTATACCAGGGCGGCAGGTCATTGGGCAGCATCCGCCAGGGTGCGCCAGCGCGCACAATCCAGCGCAGTCCGTTGAAGACTTCGCGCAAACTGTGCTCCCGTTGCGGCGCATCTTCACTCATCAAGGTCAAGTACGGGGCCACAAACGCCCATTCATCATCACTCACATCGCTTGGATAGGTTTTTCGTTCCATGCCGTGAGTTTACCATGCTCGGCTCAAAGTTCATAACACGCTCTAGATACACAACCATTTTTCGCACACCCAGCGATAAATCTGCCAAGGTACGAATATAACCGCTATGCACTTTTGAACTATTACTGTGACATTGCGGGCACGAGGCCGACAAACTGGCTATTGATGCACTTATCGTTATGCAATCAGGATCAACTTTGGTATTCAAAAGCTGCAACCCGAATTCACTCAAAAACTCAGCCAAAATATTTTGATGCATGATGCTACCCTGTAATAAAAGGTAGCTTCGTTTTAACACGTGCGCGGGATTTTTCCTGCCCGTTATCTGTTTAAAAAGGGCCCTTCACGAAATGTGCGGGAGAACCGTATCTGTGAGACGCAGTCTCATTATCTTTGAGACAAACGCCCATTTTGGCCCCTACAGTCTCATTATCTTTGAGACACGACACAACTGCCAACGTCTGATGTGAGGAGTCGCCGCGTCCATTAGAGATGGCGAGGTATGCGATGTCGCTCTTGAGAGATAAGGCAAATTTTGCGAAGCACACCACTTGAAGGGTGGTAGGAAGCCCTGTGTACAGTTTCTAAAATCTGATGGCTGAGTTCTGCTGCCTGTCTTCCTGTGACCTGATTGGATCAGGCGCGCCGGCGGAGCAAGGCCGGCGCGGAGGGGAGGCACCACAGATTATGGGATTTACCATACTTCAAAGTATGGTAAATCGGGGTATCTTCTACTGAGGGGCTTAAAAACACAAATCCTCTTTATAATCATCAGGATTTGTGCCTTGATGCTCAATGCAACATCATGATCCGGGGTTATCTCCAACCGCAGGCACGCCCCACTGCTGGCAGAAGTCTGCATATTCACGTTCCAGGTCTGTCAGAAACTGGCGCAGTTCATGGCGCGTAGGAGTCATGACCAGGGCCGGGCCTTCGCCCATGTAGACGTTAACCTTTTCAAAATTGTACACATCAATCATGGCTACCATGATGAACGGGTCGGTGGGCAACCTGCCACCGGCTACCTCGCGAATCAGCTCGTTGTCATGGAATTCCTGCAGCGTCTCATCTGAAATTGAAACTAACTCAAAGCCCTCGGGCAACATTGGAAGAGACGCATTTGGGAAAAAGCGAATGATGATATCCGGTTCCATTGGAATCCAATACCCGGGCTTATCCGTATCCAGAATATTCCGCAGCGTTTGAATAAGCGAGTCGTGTTCGTATTCGTTGGCCTTAAATGCGCCCGGGCTGCGGTCGCTCCAGTATTCATTGTAGCGTTTGAGTAGGTTGTTGGGGATCATGGGCTGGTCGAACAGAAGAAAGAGGATTTCGTATTGGATCCAGCGTTGATCATCGTATTTTTTGAAGCGGAATTCAAACGTCAAGGGACCTGAAGTGAGTTTTGCCATTCGTCGACTCCTTGCGTCAGGCGGATCAAGACGTGCTTGTTTTTGACGATGATTTTATTGTACCTGACAATGGTTCAACCTTCTCTTCCCCGAATATATACAGTTGTATCTCTAGAATCACGGTCAGGCCAAAAAGCGGTCATCGGTTCCCATAGTGGTACCCTTATGTCCCTGATCTGTAAAAATAGCCCAAAACGCCTCAAAAAGAGATCTACAAGTTTTCATGGAAAGATGGCTGTTTCTGGTTGTTATCCGGTGATTCCGCGTAAGATTTTTTGTAATCGGCCTATAAATCTCGTGTATCTCATCTACGGAGGAGCGGCAAGAAGATTGAATAGGTTGGCTTGGAATTCGGAATGAACCGAAGTTGAATCCCCATCCCAACTGCCCTTCCATGCCCGGTTGGTTCGAACGAAAGCGCTGTCAGATTACCAATCACCGACCGCGCAAACTCGCTCCAAGATTGCCCGTCCCAATAGAGTGACCAGCCATCGTTATTCGGCCCACCACCTTTTATGCTCTTACTACCTGTTTTTTAACTTAAAAAATGGACCCACTTTAACTTCAAAAATGCACCCACCTTTGGAAATTGTACCAAAAAATTAACTTCAGAAATGATCCCTTTTTAACTTTTGAAATGCGCCCACCTCCTGAAGTGATAGAATGATAGTGCTCGTGCGGACGCTGCGCGTAAGGCAACGCTGGGGAGCGACCATCCCAACAACAAATACCGTTACCTACGGCCCACCCATTGTTATAAGAAAGCATATCGATATCTCTTACATCAAGGGTATTATCAGCGGATTCATTCCATGTCGCGCCGTTCCAATGAAAAATCCCATCGCCTGCTGCCCAGACATCATTGGCTGAAACCACCTCGACCGTGTCCAGGAAACCTGCAGGTTCTCCCGCCAAAGTCCAATCTACACCCTCCCAATGTAGAACCTTCCCAGATCCGGGGGCAGCCCATTCGTTTGATGGAGATAGAAAATCCATATCCCAAACAATCTCATCTTCTCCCACCAGGTAATGAGTTTTGTTCTTGCCCACCCAATGCGTGATGGAACTCCCCGATATCCAGGCTCTGCGATCCGGTAGCCACCCATCTTCACCAACGCTTCCGCTGCTTGAATGTTTAGCAGCGTGTGCTCGTGCGATTTATGCCGGCGCATCAACCGTTCGTACTCGTTTTCGACTGGAAAATTCCCAGTTAAATTTTGGTAATCAATCCGGCCTCGTTTGGTCAGGCGCAATATATCGGGATGGTTTCCCCCGGTGTTGGCTCCGGTTTATTCGAAAACATTGAGCAATTCCATCAATCCGTTTCAACTTCTTCACCAGAAAATCAACCAGGCTGGGGCGCAGGCACTTCCCAATGATTTCCTTTCTGCTTCAAGCAAAGCCTTTCCTTGTAAAAGAGGTTTCGTTTGTGCGCCTCACCTGACCAAGGCTTATCCCATACCCGACCAATGTTCAAAACGATGTTCTTCTAATTGTGGGCATCAAAGGTGTTGCTATCTACCTTGTTTGAAGAGATCCCTGGTAAGAACGTTTGGAAAACCATTTAAAATGTCTTGACTGCCTGTTGGAAAGGCAGCCAAGAATCATTGTTGTATACTGTTTACTAGTTAACTTCCAGGAGCCGGCGGAGCAGGTTCATCAGTGGGTTCCGCCGTGGGTTCAGCAGTAGGCGGTACCGGAGTCGGTGGTTCCTCTGTGGGTTTAGGTTCCTTGGTTGGTTTCTCATCACGGGGAGTGGCCGTAGGAGGAATAACTGGAGCAGTCGTTGCCGTGGGAGGCACACTTGTCATTGTCGGCGGGATAGCCGTTACAGTAGGCGGAATGGGCGTATTCGCTGGCGCAGATCTGCCTCCCTCTTCCTCTGCAACTGTAGCAGTAGGTCTGCTCTCAAAAAGTTGAGGTTGTGGCGTCCGAGTTTCTGTTGGAGTTGGCGTTGGGGTTGGAACAACATCCCGTAGGCAATCGAAGCAACGAACATTCCAATTCCACTTTTGGCCATATTCCATGGCAATGCCATCATCATATGTGTCCAGGTTGCTATGGTAAACGCG
>CAYOHX010000086.1:0-18383 GCA_964403875.1 uncultured Anaerolinea sp.
GATGGAACTTGGACGGGCAAACCTGGATGTTTTTGCGGAGACCCTGCTGGAGATTGCGCGCCAGGATCGGGACGTGCTGGTGGTGACCAGTGATTCGCGCGGCTCGGGCAAACTGACCCAGTTCGGCGAAGAACTGCCGGGCCAGATCATTGAACTGGGCATCGCCGAGCAGAACGTGGTGGGCATTTCAGCCGGGCTGGCCTCTGCCGGGAAGAAGGTATTCGCCGCCTCGCCAGCCTGTTTTATCACCGCGCGCAGCCTGGAACAAATCAAGAACGATGTGGCCTATTCCGACCAGCCGGTGCGCATTATTGGCATCAGCGCGGGGGTCAGCTACGGAGCCTTAGGGGCCACGCATCATTCCCTGCACGATTTTGCCGCTTTGCGGGCGATCAACAATATTACAATTATCGCGCCGGCTGATAATTTTGAAACTCGAGAGACGATCAAGGCGATTCAAGACTATCATCACCCCGTTTACGTTCGTTTTGGCAAAGCGCCCCAGCGCCATGTTCATCCGGCCGGCAGCCAGTTCATCATTGGCAAGGCCGCCCAGGTCCAGGACGGCAGCGACCTATCCTTTATCGCCTGCGGAGAAACGGTTTCTATCGCGCTGGCAGCGGCCCAGCAGCTTGAACTCGAAGGGCTTTCTTGCCGGGTCATAAGTATGCACACCATTAAACCGCTGGACGAGGAAGCAGTGATCAAAGCCGCCCGAGAAACGCGGGCGATGATTACCGTCGAGGAGCACAGTGTGCACGGTGGATTGGGTGAAGCCTGCGCTTCCGTGCTGATGCAGTGCGGCATCAGCCTGCCCTTCAAGATTATTGGTTTCCCCGATGAATATATGGTGTCAGGTTCTCAGGTAGAAATTTTCAATCATTACGGCATCTCGCCCAACGGCCTGGCAGAAACGGCCCGCCGGCTTTTGTATGTCAAAGCATAATTCAGGAGGATTAGGATGACAGCTAGAGCAACCCTTGGTGTGATTGTTGGCAACCGGGATTTCTTCCCCGACCGGCTGATTTCAGAAGGCCGCAAGGATATCCTCAACCTGTTTGAGTCGATGAACATCGAGCCGGTGATGCTCGAGGAAACGGACACGAAACTCGGCTCGGTGGAAACCTACGCCCATGCGAAGGCATGTGCTGAGCTTTTCCGCAAGAATGCCGATCGCATCGAAGGTATCCTGGTCACTTTGCCCAATTTTGGCGATGAGAAAGGCGTTGCGGACACCATCAAACTCTCCGGTCTGAATGTGCCGATCCTGGTGCAGGCTTACCCCGATGATCTTGACCAGCTATCCGTTGAGCGCCGCCGCGATTCCTTTTGCGGAAAAGTATCCGTGTGCAACAACCTGCGCCAGTACGGATATGAGTTCACGCTGACAGATCTTCACACGGTACACCCCTGTTCAGAAAGCTTTCAGGCCGATCTCGAAAAGTTTATCGGCGTATGCAAAGTGGTGAAAGGCATGAAAAATGCCCGCTTCGGCGCCGTTGGAGCTCGCCCCGCCGCTTTTAACACCGTGCGCTACAGTGAAAAACTGCTGCAACTGCATGGTATGAGCGTTACCACCGTCGATTTCTCTGAAATTCTCGGACTGGCGAACCGCTTGAGCGATGACGATGCCAAGGTAAAAGCCAAACTTGAATCGATCACCGGCTATGCCCGCACCGATAAAGTGCCGTCACAGCGGATTCTCCGGATGGCGAAACTTGGCATCGTGCTGGATGATTGGATGAAAGAAAATGATCTGCAAGCGACAGCCTTGCAGTGTTGGAATTCTTTGCAGAAAAATTACGGCGTGAACGTCTGCACCCTGATGTCGATGATGAGTCAGCAACTGCTGCCTTCAGCCTGCGAGGTGGACATCACAGGTGTGGCTTCGATGTACGCGCTTCAGTTGGCTTCAGGCACCCCCTCCGCCCTGATTGACTGGAACAACAACTACGGGGACGATCCCAACAAGTGCGTCTTCTTCCACTGCGGCAACTGGGCTAAATCTTTCTTGCCTGATATTGAGATGAGCAATGCGCCAATCCTGGGTTCAACCCTGGGCGTTGAAAACACCTATGGCACGGTGGTTGGCCGTACGCCGGCCGGGCCGGTCACATTTGCGCGCGTCTCGACGGATGATATGCTGGGCATGATCCGTACCTATGTTGGCGAAGGCAATTTTACCAATGATCCGCTGGACACGTTTGGCAGTCGCGCGGTCGTTGAGGTTGCGGGCTTGCAACGCCTGATGAAATATATCTGTAAGAACGGTTTTGAGCACCATGTCGCCATGTCGGCCAGCCTGTGCGCAGATACGCTGGCCGAAGCCTTTGAAACCTATCTCGGCTGGGACGTTTATTGTCACGATAATTAGCAGCGGTATTTTCGCAGAAACAGAATAGAATGCCCAGATCGGAAAACCTTCCGCTTTTCTGATCTGGGCAGATCCCTTCACATCGGGAGGTTTTATGAAGACGCCTCTGATCCTGGCAATCGACCAGGGTACAACCAACAGCAAAGTTTCCATAATTGATGCTACTGGGCAGGTGGTGCGCGAGGCTGCGCGCCCGGTGCAAATCCGCTATCCGCAGCCGGGTTGGGTAGAGCAAGAGCCTGCTGAGCTGTGGGAAACCACACGCGCGGTAATGCAGGAAGCATTGCAATGTTGTGACCCTGGATCCCTGGCCGCGGTTGCAGTGACCAACCAGCGCGAGTCGGTGCTGCTGTGGGAACGTAGCAGTGGTAAGCCATTGGGACCTTGCGTAAGCTGGCAGTGCCGCCGCTCGACGCTTTTTGTGGCTGGGCTGCGGGGGGGCAGGCTGGAAGAACGCGTGCAGCACAAAACCGGCTTAACATTGGACCCGATGTTCTCAGCTGGCAAAGCCCGTTGGTTGCTAGACCAGATCGCTGACGGAAAAGCTCGCGCCGAAACCGGTGAGCTGTGCCTTGGCACAATAGACGCCTGGATCTTGTGGAACCTGACCGGCGGCAAAGTCCATGCCTGTGATGTAACCAACGCTTCGCGCACGCAGTTGTTCAACCTGCACACGCAGGATTGGGATGATGAACTGCTATCGATTTTTGGCATTCCACGCGCTATGCTGCCCATGGTGCTTCCATCCGGCGCTATCTACGGGAGTACCTGCGCTGATGATTTGCTTCCGGCTGACATCCCGATTGCCGCGCTGATTGGTGACTCGCACGGAGCACTCTTTGGACACGCCGGTTTTCAACCGGGATCGCTCAAAGCCACTTATGGGACTGGTTCATCGTTAATGATGCCGACGCGCAGCCCGGTATTTTCCAGGCACGGGTTATCAACCAGCATTGCATGGGGCTACGATGGTACAACCTATGCCCTGGAAGGTAATATTTATGTCACAGGCGCTGGTGTGCAGTGGCTATATCAATTCCTTGGCCTGAAGACCCCAGAGGAGATTGAGACGCTGGCGAAGCAGGTTTCCGGTAATGATGGATTGTACTTCGTACCCGCGCTGGTCGGCCTGGGTGCGCCGTATTGGGATGCGAACGCTCAGGGCTTGTTAGTCGGCATCACCCGAGGAACTACTGCCGGGCACGCAGCCCGCGCGGCGCTCGAGGCGATTGCCTACCAGATCCAGGATGTGTTTGTGGCCATGCAGTCCGATTCTGGCCAGCCGCTGACCCAACTGATGGCCGATGGCGGGGCCACGCGCAACGACTTCCTCATGCAGTTCCAGGCAGATATCCTTGGTATCCCAGTGGTGCGCAGCCGAGCTAGCGATTTATCCGCGCTGGGTGCGGCTTATCTGGCTGGGCTAACCATCGGAGTCTGGGAGTCGCTCGATGAGGTTAGCGCACTATCGCGCCCGCACGATCGTTTTGAGCCGCAAATGACGCCATCCCAAAGGAGTCCCCTGCTCGATGGATGGAAGGATGCCGTCAGCCGGGCAATGTCAAGACAATAAAGGGCAAAAAGGCTATTGCATTAATTTCACACTTTACTCCTGTCTGTTTTCCCAGGTTTTCCCAACATACTACCAGTCCAGTTCACTCTTTCGGCGTAGGACAGGTCAGCTAGATCTCAGCATCCAGGTTGGACTAGTGCTCCCAGTAGGTAATCTGCTTAAGCCCGCGCCTCATCAACGTTTCGTAACGTTCATCCAAGTTGCTCCTCGATTACCAGCTTCACCACGGTATCCACCGGCTGGACCACATTTTCCGGAAGGCTGATGCGCAGCCCCCGTTCATCCTGGGTGAAGGGCACAGGCTGGCCTTGCATGGTCCGGCAGGCCAGGATTCTAGCGGTCAACGGCGGCATAAGCAGCTTTGACAGCGCCCGCGGATCGAGAACGTGCAGGTACACCGTGCCGCCTCGGGTGGTTGTGCCGTAGACGCCATCCACCGGCTGGAAGGGCCCCGGGCGCGTGCCGTAGATCGCCTCCCCGTTCTCGCGCAGGAACGCGCCCACCCGGGCGAGAATCGCGGCCTGTTCCGGCGGGATGACCCCATCGGCATCTGGGCCAACATTCAGCAGCACATTTCCGCCGCGCACCCAGGTATTCACCAGCAAAGATAGCACCTCTTCAAAGGGCATCACGTAACCATCCGTGCAGTAGCTCCAGCCGTGCTGCATAGTGAAACACTTTTCCCAGCGGATCGGCATAATTGGGCCATTCACGGTATGCGGGCCTTCATCCGCTTCGAAATCGCCTTCCCAACCGGAGCGCTCATTGATCACTATGCTGGATTGGTAACGGCGCACCATCTGGTTCAGCTTGCCCGGCTCCCACAACCAGGCGCCCCCGGCATCCGTACCCTGGTGAGAGAGCCAGCCGCCGTCATACCAGAGCATCTCAATCTTGCCGTAGCGGCTCATCAGCTCTTCCACTTGCCCATAACACTGCGCCTTCATTTGGGCAGCGCTTTCGGGTAGCTCGCGCGGCTGGAAATACCCCGGGAAGCGCCAATCCATCAGCGAGTAGTACAGCCCGGTGTGAAAGCCCGCCGCCTGGAAGGCCTGGGCGTACTCTTTGATAAAATCCCGCCGGGCGGCAGAGTTCATGCTGGTGAACCCCAGGTACGAGCCGGGGCTGTCCCACAGCGCAAAGCCATCATGGTGGCGTGCCACCATCACCGAATAACGCATGCCGGCATCTTTGGCGATACGCGCCCATTCGGCGGCGTCAAACTTTTGCGGGTTGAAATTGTCCGCCAGCTTTGCATATTCTGCCGCCGGGATTTTCTCATTGAACATCAGCCACTCGCCGCGCCCAACCATCGAATACAAGCCCCAGTGAACAAACAGGCCAAATTTCAAGTCCTGCCACCACTGGATCTGCTCATCCGTTAGGCGCAGCCCGGGCTCTTTGACGCCATCCGAGCTTTTGAAGCGGATAGAGCTTTTCAACATCGAGGCCAGTTCAGCCCCTTTCATTTCGTGGTTATCCATATTCATCGTTAAATTCCCTATAAATCATTTTCCTCGAATGGGTCTATTTTACTTCTTCTGGGCTTTCGCCCGCGAAAGCGAAAGTTGCGCGAAGCGCAATCTTCCGCCGTTTCAACGGCAGTGGATGAAGATCTTATCCGGCTATAGCCGAAATACGCCACCGCTCAATCACGGAAATGGTACAATTGTTCTATGCGTAAAGCCTTCCAGTTTCGCCTCCACCCAACGCACCATCAGCGCACTTTGCTCCGGCAAACGCTGGATTGCTGCCGTTGGGTGTATAACGAGACACTGGCGACCCGCAAGAACGCCTGGGAAAAAGAGCAGAAGACACTCTCGTTGTACGATACGAATAAGCTCCTGACCGGCTGGAAAACAGCGAAGCCGGAACTGCGGCAGGCCCATTCTCAGGTGCTGCAAAATGCACAAGAGCGCGTTGACCTGGCCTTCAAAGCCTTCTTTCGCCGCGTCAAAGCGGGAGAAAAAGCGCCAGGCTACCCGCGCTTCAAAGGTTTTCGACGCTATGACAGCTTCACTTTCAAGCAGTCTGGTTTCGATCTGCTCGATAACGGGCTGCTCCTTTCGAAAATCGGTAGGGTGAAAATCGTTCAGCACCGCCCGGTGGAGGGGGAAATCAAAACCCTCACCATCCGGCGCGACCGGGTTGGGAACTGGTTTGCTTCCTTCTCTTGCGAAGTGGCCGAATGTCCGCTCCCACCGAACGACAGGGCCGTTGGGATTGATCTTGGCCTGACCACCTTCGCCGTACTCTCGGATGGCAACGAGATTGAGCGCCAACGATGGATGAAGCGGGACGCGCAAGACATCGCTCGACTGCAGCGCAAGAAAGAGAAGTTTGAGAAAGGCAGTCCAGAGCGCAAGCGCGTGGTCCAGGCATTACAACATGCGTATCAGCGGCAGACCAACCGGCGCAAGAACTTCGCCCATCAGGAAAGCCGTAAGCTGGTGAACACCTTTCAGTGGATTGCCTTTGAGGATTTGAATATTTCCGACATGCTATCCAGCGGGAACAAGCTCATCCACCGGGGCATCGCAGATGTGGCCTGGGGTCAATTCGTACAGTACACCACCTACAAGGCGGTAGAAGCTGGGCGTGGCATTGTGCTGGTTGACCCCCGGAACACGACGCAAATGTGTTCTGGTTGCCGTGAGATCGTTCCAAAAGAATGGCATGTCCGAATACATCACTGTCCGCATTGTGGTTTGGAGATGAGCCGCGATCTCAATGCGGCTTTGAATATTTTGGCTCGTGGACTAGCGAGCTTCCGGCTTCGGTCGGTAGAAGCTGCGGGGCTTTTAGCCCCTGCAGAGTAGTCACTTCAGCCATACACTGAGACGTCATACGCCTTCTACATCGCTTCCAGGTAACCTGCCAGGTTCAGGTCATCCAGGCCTTTGCCATAGGCCTCCCAATCTTTGTCCAGGTCCTTTTGCCCGGTGATAAAGGCCAGGGCATTCTGGTTAACTTGACATAACAAGGTATTTGTCATATCATTGAATGAATGAATTTTATTTTCATTCATTCAATGATGAGGGAAAATTACGATGAAAAATAAAAAAGATTTGATATTCCGTACAGCACGTGAGCTTTTCGCTCAGAAAGGGTATAAGGAGACGAACATTCCTGACATCACCAACCTGGCAGGGGTAGGGGTGGGAACTTTTTATAACTATTATGCTTCGAAAGATGAAATTTTCTTCGAGGTGTTTACCCGTGAAAACGAGAAGGTCAAAAAGGAACTGATGTCTTCCATCGATCCCGATGATGATCTACACGTCACCATGACCAGGATGATGGTTCGCAGCCGTGACGCGATTTCCTCGAACTTGATCCTGCGCGAGTGGTATAACAAGGACCTTTACAGCCGGATGGAAAAAAGGTTTCAGGAAGAGAAAAGCAACGAACGGATGAATGAAATCATACAGACGTATTTGTCTGAATTCATCTTCAAATGGCAGCAGGAGGGGAAAATCCGGAGTGATCTGGATATCGGGATGATCCTGGCCCTTTTCAATTCAACCATTTATGTTGACATGCATAAAACGGAAATCGGCATCCAGTTTTTCCCTCAGCTGATCTACCACCTGCTCGATTTCATCATCAAAGGATTGACCAGTTCGCCAGAACAGCCTGTCATTCCCAAGGAGTGATTATGAAGATGGGGATGCATTCCCAGGCGAACAGGTTGCGAATTAGCGTCACTACATTTAGGAGTGCAAAGTGAAAACGAAATGGATGAGCATGGTAATTTTGATAGGAGGAATTTTCGCGATGATTACCTTGATTGCCGGTCTATTACCCTCTTTCAACAGGGTTGATGAAGAAAAAACGATTTCCCTGTATAACGTGGATGAAATCCAGGTGATCCTGTCCAGTGAAACCGTCCATATCCACCGCTCGGAAGCCGGAGACGAGGTCAGATTCCACTATCATGGAAATTGCTGGCCGAAATTCAACCTGGCAATTGATTACCGGACACTTTAACAGATGACGACTGGCACTTAAGGTACACTATGTTTTTTCCCGCCAAGGAAGAACAGGAGTGTAAGCGATGAGTGACAATCGTCGAGTGTATCGTACCATTAGACAAGCGATCATGCAATTGTATCCAGGCGAACCCAAAGGCAATGCAGCGCGCATGCTGACCACGCTGGCAGCGATGGTAACTGGCATTGTGCAGGGCAAAAGTTGCCAATTGCCGTCCATTGCAAAGAAAGTCCCCGATGGAGCCCGCCCGGATAGCCGGGTGAAGCGCTATAGCCGTTGGATCCAGAATGAGCGGGTCGATTACGAAGGGTACTACTTGCCTTTTGTCCAGGAACTGCTCTATCGGCTGGCGGAGATTCGCGAATTGGTGTTCATCATCGATGGTAGCGAGGTGGGGCACGGCTGTATTACCTTGATGATCAACCTGGTGTATGGCAAACGCGCCTTGCCGATCACCTGGTTGGTGGTCAAGGGCTGTAAGGGGCATTTGCCAGAGCATGTCCATCTGCAACTTCTCGGTCAACTCCAAGATATTTTGCCGCCGAACGCACGGGTGATCTTCCTGGGCGATGGCGAATTCGATGGGATCGAGCTACAAGCTGCGTTGCAGACGCTGGAATTTCAGTATGTCTGCCGCACAGCGAAGAATACACAGTTGTATGAGGACGATCACCTCTTTTCGTTCAGCGACTTGCTCGTTCAGCCCGATGACCTGGTCAGTGTACCGAACGTTTGGTTTACCAAAGAAGGCTACGGCCCGGTGACCGTGATCGCTTGGTGGGAGAAAGGCTATGTCGAACCCATCTTTCTGGTCACGAATTTGGATCTGCCGGACACCGCCTGTCATTGGTACAAAAAACGCTTTCGCATTGAAACCTTTTTCTCCGACGAGAAAAGCCGCGGTTTTTACCTCCACAAAAGTCATCTCTCCGATCCCGAGCGGCTGGGCACTTTGATGATCGCGGCTTGCCTGGCCTATCTGTGGATCATCTACCTCGGCTTGACCGCGATCCGCGATGGTTGGGTCAAACTGATCCATCGCGCTGATCGTTGTGATTGGAGCCTGTTTCATCTAGGTTTAGCTTTGCTTGACTACTTCCTCAATGAGGATTTACTTATCCCCGTCTCATTTACGCTCTTGGAGACAAAAAGTGTCCGGTAATCAACCTGGCAATAGAAAATGTGAACGGGAAGGTGTCTGTCCAAAGGGAAAGCTTATTCCGGCTGGGTGATATAACGCTGGATATTTACCTGCCTTCGGATTACAGCGGAACGCTGGACGTAAAAGTCTCCTCCGGGGCAGTCACCACTGAGTCTTTCAACCTTGAAAACTTCCGCATGCATGCCTCATCTGGCAACCTTACGGCTGACACGATTAAAGCCGCGCTTGTGTCCATACGGTCAACTTCTGGGGCAGTAGATGTTAAACGTATCAACGCCGAACAACTGACGATCACCACCCACTCGGGCAATATTACCACCGGGCAATGCGCCGTCAGAGAGGCCGTTGTAGAGGCCACCTCGGGTAATATTCTGCTGGCAGGCATCACAGGAAATTTTATCCTCAAAACTTCCTCGGGAAAGGTTACCCTGTCCTACCCCATGTTCGATAATTACAAGTTGAAGGTGGACACAACCTCCGGTTTAGTCGCCCTGGAACTACCGGCCAGCGCAGGGTTTCTCCTGGATGCCCACTCCACCTCCGGCAAGATCCAATCCGATTTTTCCGTAGATTACGCGGAAGGAGCAAATAGAAAAGGAGCTACCGGTCAGGTTGGTACAGGAACAGGCCAGATCGCGGTGAAGACGACATCCGGCAATATCCATTTGCGGAAAGAGAAATAATCAATCTTCCTGATTACCCGATGGAAATTATTTTCGTGAACTTACATCACGATCATGATTCTACAAAAAGGATGAAACAAGGAAACCAATCCCATGCCAAAGAAAGTCGATTCTTTCCGCTTTATCAGCGGCATTACCAAACGCATGATCAAGAACTGGATTGGGATGGAAAAACCCCGTCCGATCCCATGGACCCCGCTTGTCAAACCCCTCTCCGAATGTACCGTGACGTTGGTTAGCTCAGCCGGTATAGCGCTCAAGACGGATACACCGTTCGACCAGGAGGGCGAGCGCCAGAACCCCTGGTGGGGAGATCCCACGTACCGGGTTCTACCCATGTCAGCCACCAGGGATGATGTTCGACTGTATCACCTGCATATTGACCCGTCCTATGCGGAGCAGGACTTGAATTGTCTGTTTCCATTGGAACACTTGCAGGCGATGGAGACCAACCAGCGCATTGGGCAGGTCGGTTCCCGGCACTACTCGTACATGGGGTACATCCTCAACCCGGAAAGACTGCTCCGTGAGACCGTCCCCGCTCTCATCCGTGACCTGAAAGCAGACCTGGCGGATGTCGTTGTGCTGGTCCCTGCTTGACCGGTGTGCTGCTGGTCCGTTGGACTGGTACAACGCGAAATCGAAGCCGCCGGTTTAACCACCATCACCCTGACCCCCGTTCCCGACTTAACCGCCTCGGTCAGTGTTCCGCGCATTGCCGCCATCGAATACCCGTTGGGACGTACCCTGGGTCAGCCCTGTGACGCCGCCGGGCAGGTGGCCGTACTAGAAGCGACCCTGCGCGCGCTCGAAACGATCCAGACCCCCGGGGAGATTGTCCACCTCCCGTTTGAATGGCCGGAAGCGCCAAAAGATGTCCGGAATCACCCGCCTGTCGATCCCCCGATTGCGCGCTACCTGGCCCGTAACCCTTGGTTTTTTCCGCGACTGCTCACCCGCAATGTTCCGGGATAGATAACAACTGTCCCAGGTTGTTTCTGGAAACGCTCCAGATACCTGCCTTTTTCGTCCTGAACCCCAAGCGCCCCACTGCCCCAAATGCGGTATGCCCATGATTCTGCGGACGGCCAAGAACGGCGCTCAGACCGGGCGAAAATTTTATGGTTGTGCGAACTATCCAAAGTGCCGGGTGATCTTACCGTTTGAAGAGGGGAATAGATAGACATGATCAGGAATTCTTGAGCGGAAAAGCTCTCTGGCGATATTCGCCAGGCGTTACCCCCGACCATTTCTTAAAGGCTTTCCGGAAAACACTAGGCTCCGAAAAGCCCAGCAAATACGTGATTTCTTCGACCGAGTAACTTTCGCGCAGGTAGCGCTTTGCCAGGCGCTGGCGAATATCTTTGAGCAGATCGCTAAAAACGATGCCTTCCCCCTCCAGGCGCTTTTGCAGGGTGCGCACGCTGATCGACATTTCGCGAGCAATTTTTTCAATTGACAGGGATTCGTCATCCAGGCGGGCCATCACAATTTTCGTAACCGTACGCGTGGTTTCGTCTTTCCGCTCCATCTCCGCCAGAAAGTCCTGAGCGTATCGCTCGAACTGTTCGAGCAAGCTCGGATTGGCCATGCGAACGGGTGTTTTGAGCATGCCCAGGTCGATGGTGACGGAATTGTCTTTTTGACCAAAAAGCACCGGACAGCTGAAAATGCGCTCGTATTCTACCAACCTTTCAGGCTCCGGATAGACAAACGTCACTTTGAGTGGATTGAGATGGGCGCCGGTCAGGCTGCGTATCATGCGCACGATGCTGGCAAAGGTCGAATCAAAACAGTGCCGGGATAATTTCGGCGCATGGGCACGGGGATAAAACACAACGTTGATCTTATTGAAGCGCCATTCCACCCGGCCATCGATCAGATTGCCAATGATGCGTGAATACCGTCCCCATTTCTCAAATGCCTCCCCCAATGTCTTACAGTTCATCATCAGATGCCCCAGGATGGACCAGCTCCCCGGTTCGGCATATTCGCCCATGTGCAGGCCGAAATACGGATCACGAACATAGTGCGCTGCTTCATCCTGGATCAGCAGGTAGGTATCCACCGGGATACGAGCATCTGGGGTCCGGACGTCCGCCGGTTCAACGCCTAAAGAGTGCAGAAAACCATCGATATCTACCTTCAGTGAGGTGAGGTAGAGAAACATCTGCGATAAGACACTGGAGGAAACGGTGATGGGTTCAGGCAGCGGCTCCATACAGTAATCATAACCGAGACTGTCCAAAAGGATATCGATTGATGCACGAAATGTCATAGGCGATGCTGAGGATCAGGCTATGATGAAGGAATAGCTTATTTGTGAAGGAGTTAAAAGTGAACCGTACGACCCGCATCATCGTCGCCGTTGTTGGCGCTTTTCTCGGCATCGCCGGACTGGATCATGGAATTTTCGAGATTTTGCAGGGCAACCGGCCCACCAGCGGTCTGATTATCCAGGCCATTGGTCCAGAGCAGCATTTGTGGGGCACTGAGGAGGCTTTCACGATCGTGCCCAATTTTCTGATCACCGGCATTCTGGCGGTGATCGTCAGCCTGGCGATTATTGTCTGGTCGATTGGATTTGTTCACAAGAAGCATGGCGCAACCATCTTGGGTCTGCTGTTTATCGCGCTGTTTCTGGTAGGCGGCGGGATTGCGGCGCAGATTATGTTCGCGCCATTTACCTGGGCGGCGGCGACGCGCATTAACCGGTCGCTGACCGGGTTGCGCAAAGTTCTACCCGAAGGCATCCGGCACGCTCTGGCATCCATCTGGCCAGCCACGCTCATTCTTGGCTGCCTATCCTTTCTGATCGGGATTTTCATCGCGATTACCGGGTACGTTCCTGGCGTGCTAGATGACGAACGCATCCTGGTGATTTGCTGGTCTTTTGTGTTTGGTGGCGGACTGGGGATGTTCTTGTTGTCGTTCTTAGCCGGGTTTGCAAACGATCTTCAGAAACCAAAAGAAGATTATTAGAATCAATACCTTCGCCAAAACTCATTATTTTAATGCGATAACAAAAACCCCAATAAGCAAATGCCAGCTTCGACATTAGACATTGGCGTCTAAAATAGCATTATTTCAATCAAGACTTTAGCAAAAATTAGATGAATGAAATAGGCCTTCATCGAAGAATAAATTTCTTTTTTTTAAATTGTTTTTTGAACAAGAAATTTAAAGAATGAGGACCTTCCCGGGTTGTATAATTTTATATGATTGAACTTCCTAAAAACATAATTCAATGAGGATTTTTATTAAACACGAATTCAGCACCAACCAACCAGATTATTTGATCGAAGACTGGCCCACCAAGTATGATACCTTTTCCTGGCTGGAGTACGTCGTCACCGTTCCGAATCCCATCTTTCTCATCACAAGCAATAAAGAGAACGGCAAACCCAATGCGAATTTACACTCGTGGGGCTTTCCAGTTGGGGATCGGGATCACTATTCTTTCTTGACTGCGCTCTTAGACGGAACCCACACGCTACAGAATATTTTGCGCACAGGGGAGTTCTGTGTTAACTACCCCTCGTTTCAAATATACCCGGCTTGTTTTGAGACGATCAACAAAAATGGACTGGAAAATGATGAAATTCGCGACGCCGGGCTTACGCCTGAGCCAGCCCAGGTCGTCACTGCCCCGCGTATTGCCGAATGCTTTTTTAACCTCGAATGCCGACTTGAATGGAACCAGCCCATTTTGCCAGGTAGTCGCTGGCATATCTTACTCGCCCGCGTTGTCCATGTGGCAGTTGACGAGGAGGTGATGGTCCCTGAACCCGAGGAGCGAACCCGCCGTATGGAGCTGATGTATAACATGCGCGGGAATGTCCATGCTCTGACGGGCGAGTATTATGGGCCAAACACATTGGCATTAATCAACAAGATCGAAAAAATATTCCCGGATCGATGAACGTATCTGATACCAGTTTGGCAATGTAGATGAGGCGTTGGTCTAGGCATCGCTGTCTTCCGGCCTACCGTCGCCAAGATGTGCTTGGTATCGATTTGCCACTGAAACAATAAAATTGCTTCCGGAAAAACCTGACGCAATTTTTATTGCCCAGCTTTTCAGAAAATTGCTACTTAAGGCAGCATTCACACCGCTAATTCGCCTGTTACAACGGGCTAGTTGGCGAAGGTATTGTAGAATAAAATCCATTTTTGAAAAGGCTCAAATATGGTTATCCTTGAAACTCCACGCCTGATCCTCAGTGAATTTTGCATGGATGATCTAGAAGAACTTTATAACTTGATTTACGCAGATCCAGAAGTGAAAGATACTTGGTCTGGCGTAACTGGCACACCAGAGGAAATCAAAAATCGTTTTGCTGAACGTTATATCGACAAAGATAGCGTTTTTGGTTTTAAAGCTTTGGTGATAAAGCAAACAAATACCCTCATTGGTTAAATGGGTTTTCAATTGCATGAGCCAGCAGAAGGAGAAGCGATCTATTACCTGCTTACCAAAGAAAATCCGAATCGCACGGTAAACTTAAATCCCAATTGCTTGGAGGTTGAACTGACTTATGCATTAGGGCGAGCATTTTGGAAGAAAGGTTATGCCACTGAAATGGGTCAGGCCATGATCAACTATGGGTTTCATACACTTGGAATTGGGCGGGTGATTCAGGGCGTTCTTGCTCATAATGATAATTCGATCAGGCTTATGCGACGATTAGGCTTTCGTATCGAGCAAGGATTGTATTCGGGATCGGTGGTTGGTATTCTGGAAAATTTTGAAATTCGGTAGTGAATATTAAGTTTTAGGGAACAATACCAATCCCAGAATAGTTTCCCCGAATTTTCCCGATAGAAACGGGAGAGCCCCAAATTTATAGTATCGGGCGGTACTAATGAACCATTTAGGTACGCAAACAATGGAGGGTTATAATAGATTCGGTGAAGAGAAAGTTCATTATTATCGACTTCCATGGAAGTCCATGTATGTCATTAAACCGTCAGGTCATCAAGCGCATCGTTATAACCATAGGCTTTGGTTAGCCGGGGCTGACCCGGCATTGCGTGCGCTGGACAAGTGCGGGTTTGCCCACACTTTCTGGGATTCAGTCCCAATGGCGAATTCGGCGTATAGTAGTTTTTCCCACCAATTCTCGCATTTGCCAGTAACGCCTGCCGTTGGGTGGCTGAAAATCAATGAATGATTTGGATAGGGTTCTATGAAAAATCAGCAGAAATTCCCGATTATTGAAACCACCCGATTAAAACTAAGAAGACCTTTGCAGAAAGATGTTATTGCATTGCTGGAAGTCACTCAAGATGAAGCCGTTATGAAATATTATGGCATGGCGCCATTTGGGAGCAGAGCTGAAGCCCTAGGGGAAATTAACTGGTTCAACAAGATATTTTCCCAGGCAGAAGGGATTCGGTGGGTTATTACGGAGAAAAGTGTAGGAAATTATATTGGAGATATTGGCTTCCATAATTACGCAATAGCCCATTCCAGAGCTGAAATTGGTTTCAAATTGGCGAAAGCGTTTTGGCATAAAGGGATTATGACGGAGGCTTTGGAGCAAGTCCTGGAATATGGATTTACGGTAATGCAACTCAATCGCATCGAAGCGATCGTTGATCCAGAAAATGCTGCATGTTTATGCCTACTAAAAAAAGCAGGGTTTGTAGAAGAAGGAATCTTGAGAGAATACGAACACGAAGCCAAAGGTTATGTGGATGTGATCATGCTATCTTTGCTCAAGAAAGATCGTCAAATTGACCTGCCCCCCCAAAACGGGCTCATCCGCAAAAGGTGTGCAAGATAAAAGGCAAGATAGCGAACTCCCTACTCTCTTGCGTGCAAAATGCCATAAGAAGGGGAAACAGTGGGGAAAAATACCATTGCAGTTGTTCTTATTCATGGAAAACGCATTCAAAATGCCCATTCAGCAATGTTACACAGTGGATGCACACACTTTGCGGAAGAGCCAATCAATGGGGGCTGGTCAGATAACCAATCAGGGTTTTATACAGATGGCTGGATAAAACATAGTTGGGCGCGTCTTTTTGGGATACATAGTCATAATAAGTATATTGAGTGCAAAGAATCGAGTACATATCAATGAAAAAAAATTCGATAACCTTTCGATCTGCTACTCCTACCATTGAGGAAGGACTGAAATTTGCTTATTATTTGGATGAAGCCTTCGAAGGTCTGTTTCGTTTGATGCTGGGGCGGCGAGCCGCAGACATAGTTGCTACGGCGTATACGCAATCCAACCATGCTTTCTCCTTCCAGAATGCAATCTTTGCCGAATGCAACCAGACCATCGTTGGCATGGCTACAGGATACACGACTGAACAGCAGCACAGTTATTCGGATCAGCCATTGAAACAGGCTGCCGGTAACCAGATCTTTGAAAAAATGAGGGTAACTTTGCTCTGTGCGCGCCTTCGGTTTCTCGGTACGCACACCGATGGCGATTTTTATCTCCAGGCGATTGCAACTAGCAACGAATTTCGCGGTCAGGGTGTTGGATCAGTTTTGCTGGACGCTATTGAAGATCGGGCTCGTGCCAGCAGATCCACTCGGCTGGTTCTCGATGCTTCTGCCAGAAACGAGAGAGCTCGGAGGTTCTACGAGCGTCATGGGATGACCCTCGAATTGAAGGGGAGCGCTTTCCCCTTTCTGCCGCGCTTCATTATTCAGATGGTCAAACAACTTTAAGCTCAGGCTGTTGATCGGTTTGCTGTTAGGCAGTGTATTGCGTTGATTTTACAGTTATATGAGTGATATCCTGTTTTTAATCATGCACCCAACACAGCGTGCACTTGATGCTGGGGAGTCTGCGCGTTTTACAGGCATTTTTCTCGCCTCAGCTTTTTTCTCTTCGGACGGCGCGCCGCCGCCCGCCCCAGCGCAAGTAACGCTCGCCGTTGGGCGGCGGGACACCACATAAGCGCGGCGCACCTTTATTTATCGGTAATCACTTTTCATTTGGACTATGCAGGACGGCTATGACCGAAAATCGTTTGCAGGTACTCGTGACTTTTTGCGGATTTGTTCTGGGGCTCATTACCATTTACGGGCCAACGTGGCTTTTTTTGCGCCACGAGAAGGTCACGGAGCGCCAGGATTTTGTCCACACTTTTCCACATTGGAAGCCATGGTTGGCCTTTTACGAAGTGATTGCGTTTGTCACTCTCCTGGCAAGCCCGGTTGTGTCTATCATCTTCTCTAAGAATATTCACCCCTGGTTGGCTCCCTTTTTTGTTTTTACTTTTATCTCAAACAGCATTGGCATTATCAACGGCGTTTTCGAGGCGATTACCAGTATCTGCCCTCGCCGCGGGTTATATCTTCGCAGACCTGTCAAGGAAATCTACGTCTCCCCCTCCCCTGTGCGCAAAATCGGGATTTTGCGCATTTGTCTGGGACTTTCCTTTATTAGTGTAGCGTATGTGATTGCGACGATGTATGGGTGAGCGGTTGGAAACCGCCCGCGTGCTTTTAAGAGGTTGATGAAGAAAGAAAGCGGACACTGATGCATTAAGTTGCGCTGCCCAACACAGCGTGCACTTGACTGGCGGGTACGTACCGCGTTTTCAGGCAGTTTCCTGGCTCAAGCCAGTTCCGTTAAAATGGCGTTATCTCACCCCTCCCGCCAGCAAGTAACGCAAACCGTTGGGCAGCTAAACAGTAGCCACGTTGTAAATATGAGGAAGAAGAATGAAGTTATATGTATTTGAAAATGCGGTGTACAAGCCAAACGGAGATCCTTTCCCCGGTTTTCTAGTTCGAACGGACAACAACTTCAACATCTTGATCGATACGGGAATAATGCCCGAGGATGCAAGACGACTAAATGAAATAATTGGAGCGAATGATGTTGACGTTGGCGAATCTCGTCTGCCCCTGAATATTCTTGGTACTTTAGGAATTTCGCCTCAAAATATCCATGCAGTGATTAACACGCATTTTCATTATGATCATTGCGGATATAACAGAAGCTTCCCGCAAGCGGAGTTTTATGTACAGAAGTCTCATTATGAGTATGCATTGTCATCGCAGGATGATGCCTTTGGGCTTACTGAACGCCATTGGGATGATCCTGCATTACGCTATCACTTGATTAACGGTGACCAAGAAATACTCCCGGGCATTCACGTTGTTCAAACAGATGGTCACGTGAGAGGAATCCAGTCTGTGATCGTCGAACTTAAAAAGACTGGTAATGTTCTTATCGCGAGTGATGCCATGCGGGATTCGCGCATGTTCGCGGATGAGGTGAATCCTGCACAATATTCAATGTTTGATAGTGATCCTGCCTTGGTTAATCAGGGAGTCGAAAAGTTGAAAAGGAAAATTGCCGAAAAGAATATTCAATTGATCATTTTTAACCATGATGGCAGAGTGTGGCCAACCTATAAAAAGGCTCCTGACTTCTACGATTAACGCGATAGGTTGTAGGAAGGTGGCAAGGGTTTGAAGCTGCCCAACACAGCGTGCACTTGATTGGCGGGTACGTGCCGCGTTTTCAAGCGGTTTCCTTGTAACCTGCCCCCCCAGAACTGGCTCTTCCGCAAAAGGTGTGCAAGATAAAAGGCAAGATAGCGAACTCCCTACTCTCTTGC
>CAYOHX010000086.1:18483-21095 GCA_964403875.1 uncultured Anaerolinea sp.
ATGCCCATTCAGCAATGTTACACAGTGGATGCACACACTTTGCGGAAGAGCCAATTCATGGGGGCTGGTCAGTCGTATTTACGGGTATAAGTTTCGGCCGGTACTTGCCGGTGCACGGTAAGTTTCGCATTCAAAGCACATAGAAACGCCTTCCAAAAGATGGAGGGCGTTTTTTTTGATTTTCGCAGATTCTGGTAATATGTATAATTGAAGTTGTGGGGCGTTATATTTGTTAACAGGATTACTGAATTCGAAATGAAGCCTGCTCCCAAGCAGAGTGCCCACACACCCGCAAGTAACGCCAACCGTTGGGCAGCAAATGAATATAAGCAGGAAAGGTTATGAGATCAACAAAAAAAGAAGAAGGACAGTTATATAGCATAGCACTAAGCCAAATCGTCCCCCGTACAAACCTAGTGGTTATTATGGAGTTTGTCGGATCGTGCGGATAGAAGAAAAAGGCGCGGTGTTAGCATGCCTCGATTGGATTGGAGACAAAGTGCCGGAACCACAATCGGTTGAGAACTGCACGGTGCTACGACTGAGCCAGGGACCATTCGAAGGGCAAGCAGCTACCTATTGGGAAGCGGAAGAGCAAGTAGTAGATGGAATTGAATACATCGGCCCATCTTCACCAAGTGCAGAAGAAATTAAACTTACTACTTGTCAATGCAAAGGAAAACATGTACATGTAAACGTTTTATGGGGGGATGGAAAGCCTGCAAGGCAAACCTAAGTCGTGAATGGCGAAAAAGATTGGATCCAAAAGGGTTTGCAGCAGACACAGAATGGTTGATGGGGGTAATGAAAGAGCATCGACAACAAGCTGATAAAAAACACAGAATTGAACTTGCTCAAGCGGGATTAGAAAACTTTCAAACGGAGATTCTTTTTCGAGGTTGGGAAAACCACATTGCTCCAGAAATATTGAAAGAAAGTCGGCAACTCTTTCAGAGATCAATTGACAAATTAGGTGAACTGGGCGAAAAAGCCAGTCGAACTGAGAAAGAAAATATCTGAAATGGTGTATTGAAAGTTTTAATGATCTCAATCGCAAATATAATTCATTTATTACGACAATTGAACGAGAAGCAATTTGTCATGAATTCAACAGATTAGCATTATTTTCTGGGATTAACGAACCGGACCTGGCAGATAAATGGAGAGAATGGTAAAAGGTAATTGCAGCCCAACACAGCGTGCACTTGACTGGCGGGTAACGCTCGCCGTTGTGCGGCGGTAAAAACCATCTACGTTCAAAGGAGAAACATGTATGGAAGAAGTAATTCTTTCTCTTGAGAAAGGTGCCATGGAACGGTGGCGGCAAGGAGATCCGTGGGGCTGGGCAGAAATCAGCGCCGAGGACGTGATCTATATGGAGCCAGGCTTAACCAAGCCCATCATTGGCCTGGAAGAGTACAAAACGTACCTGAAACAACTCGAAGGGAAAGTGTATTACGAAGGTTCGGAATTCATCAATCCCAAAGTTGTCATCATCGGTGATGCGGCCATCTTGACGTACAACTATCGTTCAACAGTCACCCTGCCGGCACAATCGCCTACCGATCAGACACTGTGGAATACAACGGAGGTGTATTTTCGGCGAGATCAGCAGTGGAAAATCGTTCACACCCATTGGTCCTACGTCAAGCAAAAACTCCCGGAGAGGCTGGAAATTCCCATGCCGGTAGAGTTAACGCCTCAAAGATACGAAGGCGTGTTGAGCGAGGTCATGATCTGCGAATCGTCCGCAATGGAGCGTTGGCGCAAGGGTGATCCGTGGGGGTTCTTCAAACTCTATGCCCCGGATATCACCTACTTTGATACTGGAACTTTGCAACGCATAAACGGTCTGGAGGCCATGCGTGCCGAATTCGTGCAGCGGCAGGGGAAAATCTACTATGATGTAATGGAGTTTATCGATCCAAGAATCCAAGTGCAGGGAAGTGTGGCAGTGTTAACCTACCGGTTCTTTGACACGCATCTGAAACCGGATGGTTCCATTGCGAGTCGGACTCCTTGGAACAGCAGCTACGTCTACGTGCGAATCGACGGTGAATGGCGAATTATTCACAACCACTGGTCGTTCATCAAGGGGGAAAGAATGGAGTAGATGGGCTGCCCAACGCAGCGTGCACTTGTCTGGCGGGTAACGCGCCACGTTTTCAAAAGTTTTCTTCGGCTCAAGCCAGTTCCGTTAAATGGCATTGTCTCCTCCCGCCCACCCGCGGGTAACGCTCGCCGTTGGACCGACGCCAGCGGCGAACGGATATTTTAAAGGTGTATCAATCTATTACGCTATGCTTACAACACCTCATGCCGTAGGCATTTCAGTTTATACTCAATCGTTATTACAACAACAGATATTAAGGACTGGTCAAATGAACATTGGAAACGTAATAACTTTTGGCAATTATCAATGGAAGGTTCTGGATACCAAAGAAGACAAAATGCTGATGATTACAGATCAAATTATCGAACAACGTGATTATCATGATAGAAAAGAACCGGTTACATGGGAGCAATCTGAAATTAGACATTACTTAAACAATCGTTTTCTAGAGCGTGTTATGAACTTACAGGACATGAGCCATCAGGTGAACGAAATTCTT
>CAYOHX010000087.1:0-20899 GCA_964403875.1 uncultured Anaerolinea sp.
GTTGTTTTTTGACGGCTAAAGCACTTTGCTCGCTGATTGCACAAAACTTACGTTAGGGGGTTCTCCCTTACACAACTTTGGTGAACACGTTGAACTTCGGCGGGGTTTCCAGATGCTTCTTCACCGCGCACTGACTGGCCGAGCGCACCAGTGAATCGTAGTACTTCTGCGGGAAATCCTGCGGAACCTGTATCTCTAGTTCCACCTCGCCTACCATGCCGGTCATTGGGTTGGTCTTCGCCCGTTGAATCACACGCACGCCATCGGTCGATAGGCCACGTTGCTTGCAAAAGCCCAACACATAAATCCCCGCGCAAGCCCCAATGGATGCCAGGAACACCGCAAAGGGGGTGGGCGCCGAGCCCTCCCCACCGCCCATTGGCGGCTGGTCGGTTTTAACCGTGTACGGCCCGAAATGCGCGTCAACCTTAGCCCCACCTGGAAAATCGATGATCATCTCCATGACAAACCCTCCAAGAAAGAAAATTGTGACTGCCCTATCCGTGATGGAAACTGTCCATCTTCACCCGCGGAGCAGCAGTTAATGATTACTTACTTCCTCTTGGATGCGCTTATTCCTCAAAAGTTACATCGAACCTTGCGGAAAAACTGTGACGCGAAGCAAGGTCGCTCCGTAGGGAACCAACTCGATCTCTTCCACCGTGTCCCGCAACCGGGGGCGTTTGGGCAGTGGCGGGGTGAACTGGAAATCGCCCTGAACGATGCGCAGCCCGCGCCGAAATTGGCCTTTCTCGGTCCAATGGCCCGATTGCAATATCCGCTTTCGATGCACCACGTGCCAGCCTTTCACCCGGCGCGCCTTGACCCGCACTTTGAAAGGCGGGTTGGTAACATCCAACGGATCCAGGCAGGCATCGTTCCATTCCACTCGTAAATTTTCCAACCCTGCCTCATCCACGCAAAGCGCATAATTCCAATCGCTTTGCGGGAAAAGATCCCAGCCAGGAAAATCAGGCTTCTTCACCACCGGGCGCGGCTCATAAGACTCTGCCAAAGCCGCTTTGCGCTGTAGTGTAGTGGTGTCCAGGGTGTCGATCTCTGCCCGCGCCTGGATCGGCAAAGCCAGGGTCAGCGGGCCGTAGCTCAGGCTGACCCCACCACCAGGCCAGCGCTGCATGGAAAGCGAAAAGGGCAGTTCCAGCCGCACCACATCCCCCGCCCGCCACTCGCGCTGAAGCGGATAGAAACTCCCCGGCGTCAACACCGCTTGTACAGGTTGCCCGTTCACGCTGAGGCTGGCCCCCTGGCACCAGCCCGGAATGCGCAGCGAGAAGCTGAACGCCACCGGCTGGGCGGGCTCAATGACAAATTCAACAGACTGCTGGTAAGGATAGCGCGTGTGGGCCGTGATGGTTACGGGGATTTCTGTTTTTCCAAGGCGCGCGTTTAGCGAACCCGGCGCATATAATACGGCTGCCACCCCGCCCTCCGCGGTTTGCATCCACATTTTTGAGATGAAATTGGGCATCGCTCGGTGCAAATTGCCCGGGCAGCACTGCACCTCGTGGTCAGGCCGGTAGCTCATCCAGTTCTGGCCGCGCATAAACAGGTTGTGGTTGGATGTGCTGGTCACCACCACCTGGTTTGGGCAAGAGAGATATTGCAAGGCGCGGAAATCCTTGGTAATCGAACCCGGCAGAGCGTTGAAAATTACTTGCTCGATCCGGTCAGCGTAACGCGCCTCGCCGGTGGCTTGCAGTAGATATGCCAACGCCCAGGTGTGATCGGTGATATCGCAGGTCTCGTGCATGTCGCGCGAGGTCCGGCCATGAATGTGCTCTGAGCAGGAATGTAACCCATCGGCCAACATGGCGTTCCGTTCCAACTTTTCGTACCCATGCACAACTGCCTCCAGGTACTTCTTGTTGCCGGTAGCGCAGTACATCATGGCGGCCAGCTTGGCAATTTCGTTAAAAGTCACGCCGTGCTCCGTCTGCTTCTTATCTGAAAGCAGTGTGTCCACAGCGCAATCATGGCGCGGCCACTTCTTGTTGAATTGTTCGTACAGGTCCTCGGCCACAGCCAGCAAATCCGCTTCACCGCTTTCCTGGTACAAGGCCAGAAGGATTTCCACCCCGGTCACATCCCGGTCCCAGCCCATCGGATGAGGCATGGCGCGGTAGTGGCGGATCAGCGCTTGCAAGTAGCGCCGGTCGCCGGTAATTTCGTATTGCGCCAGCACCGCGCGAAAGAACACAGCATGCGGCCAGCGGTCTTTCGCGCGCAGGCTATCCGGGCCGATAAAGCCGTCTTCGGCGGCATGATCGATGGCAAAATCCACCTCTTCCAAAGCTTTTTGATACAGCCCCGCGTCGCCCGCCAGGTAGCCGCACTTCAATGCTCCATCGATCCAGTAAGCGGTCTGCTCGTAAGGCCACCAGGCCGCGATAGAGCCTTTGGTATCCCCTTGCGCGGTTCCCCAAAACTTATAGCCGTAAGGGTAGCCGGACACTTCCACATTTCCGGTTAACCCGTTCGCCTGGCGCTCCAGAAAATCCTGAGTCCACCCTGCCGGGCGGATTCCACGCAGAGGCGCGGGTTGAAACACAGCAAAGGGTAGCATTTTCATCGAGAAAGCTCCTTCTTGAGTGGATTTCGGTAAGTCCATCATATCATGCAACGCTCCCAAAAGTGTTTGAGAAGCGATAATTCCTACATGCCGGGCTCAGACCCCGTGACGCGGCGTTTGCGCCAGAAAAACACCCAGTAGAGATACGTGGACAAAATGTACAAAGCGATTGTCCAGGCGAAGGTTGGTCCAAAACCATAATTCGTTTGCAACCAGCCGCTGACGGAAGGCGTGAAGGCCCAACCGAAATTAAACGCCATACTCGACAGGCTGGCCACGGTTGCGCGCCGTTCGGGAGCCACTTTTTCCATCACAAAGGTCTGGTACACCGGCCCGCTCATGTTCATCAACGCCAGCCGGATCAAATAAGCGCCGGCGCTGGGGGCGTAGGCAGCGTAGCCCATCACGACCAAGAAGGGGATCGAGAGCGCTTGCGAAACCACCACCAACTGAATCTTCCCGTACCGTTCCGCCAGTGGCGGAGCGATCATTAAACCAATCCCCATCGCCAGAGAACCCCAGGCGAATAATGTGCCGATGGTTGCATCGGGCAGATGGTGCACCTGACGGTAGAATACATTCAAGAAGGGCATGATCATCCCCGCTCCCAGTGAGGTCGCCAGCAGCGGCGCGATCAAACGGGTGAGCAGGCCGCGCTCCTGGACGAAGAAATCCATAGAAGCAAACGAACTGCGCTGCGAGTTCGCCTTGGGCGCGCGCAGCATCAGGTATGGCGCTGCCGCCAATCCAATGACTGCCACCACCGCCCCCAACGCCAACCGGTAAGCTTCTGCGCTGGTGGGAAGAATGCCTCGCCAGTCCCCCATCCAGGTAGGCAAGTAGCCGCCCAACCAGTTCCCTACAAAGACCGAAAGCATTTGAATGCCTTGCGCAAAGCTGAACAGGTAGGTGCGTTCTTTCTCCGAGCTGTTTTCCATTAAGAACGGCCCGCCTGTGGCTCCCATCAAACCTTGCGCCGCGCCGCTCAAAACGTTAGCCGCCACCAGTACCCAGGCCTGTGGAAAAAGAACAACCGAAAGCAGCGCCAACGAATGGATCACACTGCCGAGGATCAAAGATGCCTTTCTGCCAATGATATCCGCCAGGTACCCCATCGGCAAGGCCACCAGCAGAGCGGTCAGGCTGTTGGTGGTCACCAGAATACCCAGTAGAGTCTCGTCATATCCCAGGCTGAGCACGTAAAAATTAAACAGCAGGCGATAGACCCCCGTCGCCGCGCCGCTCAGCACCTGGGCAACCAGGTACAAGCGCGCGTTTGCCTGGAACGCAGCCAGGCTGTCGCCATAGGCGCGTAAAATACGGGCTGTTCGGCGTAAGCGGAGCATTTATTCTTCCGCGGCTCGATTCGGAGAGTCGGCGAGGAATTCGCGCAGATTCGCAAGGACAGCTTCCAGAGCCGTGCGCCGCAGCGCATAGGCTCGCTCTCCCTCGTTCTGCAAAGTAATCTCCACCAACCCGGCCAGGCGCAGCGCGTTGAGGTGGTGAATGACGGTTGGCGGGCGCAAGCGCAGCCGCCGGGCCAACTGGCTGGGCGTTTGGGGTTCCAGGCTTAAGGCGCGCAAAATGACCAGCCTGGATGAATCGGAGACGGCCTTCAAAGCCGCCACCAATTCATCCGGAGCGGTCTCGCCAGCCGAGATGCTTGATCCGGCCGGGCGGCTGCCGAACACCACCAGGAGCTTGTCGCGGCTGACATTCTGGAAAAAGATCAGTGGGTTGGCCCAATAAGACGGGGCCAGGATCACGGCTTTGCGCTCGGTCAGCTCGGAGAAATGCACGCCTTTGGACAGGGTGGTGAGCAAATCCTGCGGGCTCAATCCTTGGGCCAGGGCTTGCGCCTCTGCCAATCCGCGTTCGAGCATAGGCTTCAGACGCTGTTCTTCTTCAGCAAAAAACACATCCTGGTAGGTATGCAGCGCTTGCAAGTAGGCTTCACCTGACTCGGCGGCATGGGCGAATAAATCTAATGTTTTCGGAAGGTCAGGGACTCTTAAAAAAAATCTCCCCTTGCGCTGTTGTAGGAAAGTACGGATACCCTCCAGCTCGGCTGGACGCCACGACTGGCGCAGGCTGATGTCTTTGAGTGCAGTGATGATCTCCGGTGAAAGCTCCGATGTTGGCAGTAATGAGAAAAGTCGCTCGGCAGCGGGGATCTGCGCCAGGGCAATGAGAGCGTCGGCAGCGGTGCGACGTCCAGCCGGCAGGAGGTATATCCAGCGCAAGGGGACTGGCAGAAAGGTACTGGCGCTCTCCAGAAATTCTCGTTGTTCGGTGGGCAACCTGGAGCGAACACCTGCTGCCCAGGAAGGTCGTACGCCAAACCGATCAGGGTGCGTCAAAACGTACTGACTCACAAACAGATCGTAGGCTGTGGCAATGTCCCAGTGGAGTGTTGGCATAGAAGGGAGTTTACTGGATGGCGCGCTAGACATCTGTCTAACGCGTTAGATAATAATCTAATTCGCTGGGTCTGTCAAGGCAGTTAAAACAGCGATCTATTCCGCGTATGCCAAAAATACCGTAATTTCACGTTTTCCTTCCCGGATATCATCCGAATCGGGATGATTATTGTCGGTTCAACCGGGAAATTTGCCACTATCAATCCGGAATTACTTCAATTAACATGGGTTCAATGTTCAAGCAAGAATACGCCAACCTGTCCATTTTTCAAGGCCTCGATTCGCAAGAAATCCAGGCCATTTTACCGTTATTGGAAGAAGCCCACTTTCCAGCCGATCAGGTCATCTTTGAACAGGGACAGGAAGCCACCCATCTGTACATTCTGCTCGAAGGAGAAGTGCACGTCCGCTACAAGCCCTACGATGGCCCGCCGCTCACGGTTGCCCGCATCCTCCCTGGCGGGGTCTTCGGATGGTCCGCGGCCCTGCACCGAGAAGCGTACAACTCCGCCGCCATCTCCATCACCGCCGCCGCGGCTTTTCGCCTATCTGGACAGCGCTTACACAATCTGTGCGATTGTCAGCCCGACACCGGTGGTATACTGTTAGAGCGATTGGCCCGCGTGGTCGCCGAACGGATGCGCAACACGCATCCTCAAATTCTCCAAATCCTCTCGCAAGGGATGGACCCATCTGGTAAATGTACCAACAGGAGCGAGCAAGATGACCGACTTCAATCTTGAATTTTCAACGAAAGAACGCCTGGAAGCCTTAATCGAGACCCTGGATGCTTACATCAATCACTATCATGGCGGATCGGTTGAACTGGTCGACTTTGACGGAAAGACCCTCAAGGTGCATCTGGGTGGGGCATGCAACGGCTGCCCTCTCTCCCCTTCCACGCTCAACGGCTGGGTGGCGGGCACGGTGCGCCAGTTCTTCCCTGATATTGAAAACGTCATCGACGTGGCGAACGAGTAAGTCGAAAGTTATTCGAGGAACACCTCGATGTGTTCCCCATCCTCATCTTTTGTAACTTCGAGAATTTTCCCTGTCTCTCCGCTGCGCAGATGAGATAGAAGTTGTTCGGTATCCAAACCTTCCACCTGAGGCGCGAACTTCGCCCCCATTTTAACGCCAGCATTAAAGAGGTTTACCGGCAGACGCAAATCCACGCGCTTCTTTCCGGTCTGCAAGTCTGTCACCACCAGGTGAAACCAGCGCGCCGATCTGAGCGCGGCATTGGGTAGCGATTCCAATGCTGGAACAGGCGGGCGCGAGTGTCTGTGCGGATCGATCGCTTCCAACAATTCCACACCCTCTTCGGGCGTGATCTTGCCGTCCTCAATCATTTTTAGAATCTTCATCCGCTCTTCTTCAGATGCCATTTATCGCTCCCAATCCAAACTGCTTTCTACATCGTACTCCTCACGCCAAAAGCAAAAAGTTCGTTACTGCTCAGCTCTTTGGGGAAAGAAGTCAAATTTGTGGTGATGATGGGGCTCTGCCCAACCAATCGCCACGAATTCGGGACTTTTCTTCCAGGTCCTGAGTAGTTATAAAAGTTCCTGCTTTTCAGTTTCGGTGTGAAGATCCCTCTACACCCATTTTAACCGATAAATCCCCCCTTTCGCCAATCCCCGTGTCGAACCTCAATAACAATCCGTGCTAAGTTCCCTAAGAGCCACCACTATGGCTTTTCCAAAGTCACTTGACTTTTGCAAAAGCCTCGCTCTTTCGTATGGGGGTGGGGTTGACTTTGGGAAAACCATAGAACCACCACAGAGCCTCTGTATCGGGCAATCAATTCGAGATACAATCATCTCATGCATTGGATCTATCTTTCCCCTCACTTTGATGATGCCGTTCTATCATGCGGCGGGATGATCTGGGAACAGGTTCAATCCGGAGAAACCGTCGAAATCTGGACGCTGTGCGCCGGACAAATTCCCAAAGGCCAACCACTCACTGCTTTTGCCGAGCAAAAACACCGCGACTGGAAGGCGGATGCACGGGTGGTTCACCGTCGCCGCGCCGAAGACCGGGCCGCATGCGCCCTCTTGGGCGCTGTCCCACGGTATTGGACGCTTCCGGATATCATTTACCGGCGGCTGCCCAACGGCGAGGACTTGGTTAAGGATGGCGCGGATCTATGGCTGCCTGTGCATCCTGGAGAATTGCGCCTGGCGCAGCGCATGCGTGGCTGGCTGCGGCGCAACCTGCCCGGAGATGCCCACCTGATCTGCCCGCTCACCCTGGGTCACCATACCGACCACCGCCTGGCTCGCGCTGCCGCCGAGAGCCTGCGCCGTCCGTTATACTATTACGCTGATTACCCCTACGCCGCCAATTTGTACAACCCGGTTCCCAAAGGTCTGCCTGCCTCAGAAATCTACACCCGGCCGGTCTCACCCGCCGGGTTGGCGGCCTGGCAAATTAGCACCGCCGCCTACGTTTCCCAGGTGGACGATTTATTCGGCAGCATGGATACCATGCGCCAAAAGATCGCCGAATTCTGGCAGTCTGGCGGCGGCGGTTTTCTGTGGAGGGTAGATTTATAGCGGTTTGATCGCCCGCGTGGCGATAAAAGGTCGCAGGAAGCGGGTGATCAAATTGCTCTCGTCATTGTCAGTATCCTCGTAAAAGCCCACCAGGTGGAATCCGGCAGCCAGTTGCCCGCCAATCTGCTCTTCCAGGGTGTGGCTCCATTCCAGCGGCGTAGGCCCATACAAAGCCAGGCGCTCCTCTTCCGGCATATCGGTCACGTCGGCATACGGAAGCGAATAGCGCGCCTGGAGGATACCTTCTTTCATCTTGTAAGGATCAAACAGGTACGTCACCGGGTTGGAAAAACCCGCCAGCAAAATTCCGCCCGGACGCAGAACGCGAAAAGCCTCGCGCCACACTGGCAGAATCTCGGGCGCGAAGCAATTGGACACCGGGTGAAAGACCAGGTCAAAACTGGCATCGGCGAAGGCAGACAGATCGGCCATATCGCCTTGCACGGTCGCAATCGACAACCCTTCTCGCTCCGCCACCATGCGGTCCTGGGCCAGTTGGCGCGGAGAATTGTCAAACACTGTCACCTTTGCGCCTGCCGCGGCCAGGATCGGACCTTGCTGTCCGCCGCCCGAAGCCAAACAGAGCACGTCCTTGCCCGCCAGCGTCTCTCCGTACCAATCCCTCGGCACCTTGATGATCGGGGTGAGCACCAACGCCCAATCGCCCTTGCGCGCCGCGGCAATTTCCTCCGGGCTGACCGGAACCGTCCACATATTGTTATCTTCTACCTGCCGATCCCAGGCAGCGCGGTTGTATTCCAGATAATCCATTTTGCCCTTCCCGTTTCAAAGATGTCATTGCGTGGTCTTCCACGTTCAGTCTGCTCACTCCATTTTATCTCACAAACCCGCCTTCCAGCAGGCCATAGATACGCCGACTCCACCGACTCACCCCCACCTGTGGGGGTGAGTCGGTGAAAAACAGAAACTATTTTCGATAAATCTACACTGTTTTTTTATTCTTATGCTATACTGATATTATGCAACCTGACCGTGACTATTGGCCTGAATGGGCTCGCTTCTTGCACAAAAGGGGATGGGGAGAAATGGTTGCCGCCCTGTTGGAAGCATCTGGACCGCTCACCCTTTTCCTGGCCCAGGCCGTGTACATTGGGCAGCCTTTTATCCAGGGTAACCTATCTGCCATGAAACTAGAAGCCCTGGCCCGCTTGTTTGAAGATCAAAATGAAGGCCGCTCGTTTGCCGCATACTTACGGGAGGATATCCATTCGTGAACTGGTTGAGTTCCTTCATCGGTCTGCTTATTGTCCTTGCTGCCGCCGGAATGATTTTGGTCTTTTCCCTGCCTGCTGCTCGGCGGACCAAACGCACCTTCCGCTTCATCCCGGCCTTACAGCGCCTGCGCCGTGCCTTGGGCCTGGCGGTTGAAGATGGCAGCCGGCTGCACGTCTCTTTGGGAAAATCCAGCATCTTCAGCCCCACCAACTCCTCTGCTCTGGTTGGTCTGGCAACCCTGGAGCGCATCGCCCAGATGAGCTCGGTCAGCGACCGCCCACCCGTGGCTACCAGCGGGGACGGGACCCTATCCATCCTTAGCCAGGACACGATGCGAGCCGCCTACCGGATCGCCAACGCCCCCGAATTGTTCGATGTAGAGCGAGGACGGTTGGCCGGCCCCACCCCACTCTCCTACATCGCCGGAAGCTTGCCTGTCATCCGGGATGAGCGCGTGTCGACCAACGTCTTGGTCGGCAACTTCGGTCCCGAAGTCGCCTTGCTGGCCGAAGCTTCTGATCAAGAAGACGCCTTCACCCTGGGAGCCAGTGATTCACTCGCCGCCCAGGCGGTTCTTTTTGCGTCCTCCGAAGAAACCCTCATTGGCGAAGAGCTTTATGCGCTTCCCGCCTATCTTCAAGCCGGCCCCGCCCACCAGGCCAGCCTGCGCGCCCAGGATGTTCTGCGCTGGGCCGTGGTGGGGCTCATCGTTTTGGCCGTTCTCTTGTCCTTCCTGGGGATTATCCTATGAGATCACCCGTTGCAACCGCAATTGCCATCTCCTTTGGCCTGATCGTGTTGATCGGCTACTTCATCCCCGCGGATTCCGCCAACCTCCAATTCATTCTCACCTTGCGCTCCATCCTGATCGGCTGGGCGGTGATCCTGGCGGCTGTGGCAGCCCTGGTGGGAGTCCTCAACATGCTCTTTGTCAACATGAAACGGATGACCGCCAAGCGAAACCCTGACCGATACGGCTTTGTCCTGGTCATCGCGTTCCTGGTCACCTTTGTGGCTGGCTTGTGGTTCGGCCCCGGCAACAGTGATTATCAGCAAGCCGTTCTGGCGGTACAAATTCCGGTGGAAGGCGCGCTGATGGGCCTGGTCGCCATCACCCTAACGGTTGCCGGGCTGCGGCTGGCACAGCGGCGAAAGAGCCTGATGGCCCTGGTTTTTGCCATCAGCGCAGTGGTTTTTCTGCTGCTGGCCAGCGGCCTGCTCGGAATGCTCACCGATTTCCCCGTAATCGGCTTCATCCAGCGTCTGCCCATCGCGGGTGGGCGCGGTATCTTGTTGGGCATCGCCTTGGGCAGCCTGACAGCCGGCCTGCGGGTCTTATTAGCTCAAGACCGTCCTTATACTGGATAAACTATGGCAGACGTGCGATGTCCCAAGTGTGGTAAACCCAACCCGGCCGATGCCGAAGTCTGCCGGCACTGCTGGCAGCGTCTGAAACCCGCAAAAAATGAGGCCGCGGGCGTCCAGCAACCTTCTTCCAACGAACCCGATTGGCTGCGCGAATTGCGTTCAGATCGGAGTACTCCATCGGCTCCAGAGCCGGAGGAAACCGTGCCGGCCTCGGGCAATCAAGAAGTCCCCGACTGGCTGGCTCGCATTCGCTCGAAAAACGAGCAAGAGAGTTCCGGTTTGGAGGATTTATTTGGCGCGACCACTCCACCCGCCGAGACCACCCCGGATTGGCTGCAAGACTCACAGCCGGCTGCTTCGGCTGACGAAAGCGGAGCGGATTGGTTGAGCGGCCTGCGAGCCGAGCAGCCATCCACGCCCGAAGAAACCCAGCCCGCCGGTGAAGGAGACTGGCTGAACAGCCTTCAAGGCTGGCAGGCTCCGGAGGAGTCCATCTCCAGCGAGACGCTTGAAAGCGAAGCCTCCGCGCCTGATCTCTCTGCCTGGCTGAGCAACCTGGATTCGACGGACGAGACCACCCAACGGACCGAGCCTGCCGTCGGGTTGGAGGGCTTCGAACAGGCAGAACCTGCCTCCCAAGAAACCCCCGATCTGCAAAGTTGGTTGCAAACCCTTGGCGAACCAGAAACTCCCGCGCCGGAGCAGCCCGCTGAAGAAAAGACCTCCTTTGGACTCACCGACTGGCTGAAACAAACCGATGAAACCCAGCCCCAGCAACTTGCCCAGGCGCAGCCCGAGCCCGAGCCCGAAGCACCCGCACGGCAGAGTTTTGGCATCACCGGTTGGCTGAACAGTCTGGAAGCCACTGAAAACCCGGCCCAACCCGCAGAGCCCCCCGCCGAGCCTGTAGCGGGCGAGATCCCTTCCTGGATGTCTGATCTGGAAGAAACAGCGCCAATCGCGCCAGAAGCACAACCTTCCGGCGAAGCTGACCTGCCAGCCTGGATGGCGGATACCACTGCCGAACAACCCGCGGCCGAGCTGTCTCTTCCCACCCGCGCTCCCACCGAAGAACTACCTTCATGGATGGCGGGTTTCACCCGTGTAGAACCACCCGCAGAACAACCCCCCGTCGCGTCGGAGGAACTGCCCGCCTGGATGGGCCAGAGCACGCCAGAAAAAACCGCTTCCGAACAACCCTCCGCTCCAAGCGAGGACGTTCCAGGATGGTTGGGGCAGTTTGGAGCGGCAGAGGAAGAACCGCCCACTCCCGTAGGGGCCGGGCCTGCTGAAAGTGCTCCCTCCTGGCTAGGCGAGTTTGGCGCGACCCCTGAAGAAGAGTCTCCTGCTCCAGCCACGCCTGCCGAGGGTTTGCCTTCCTGGCTGGGCGCCTTTGGCGCAGCCGCTGAAGAAGAAACCAGCGCTCCCGCCAACGCCGCGCCCGCCGAAAATTTACCTTCCTGGTTAGGTGATTTTGGTGGTGTTCCCGCCGAAGAAGAAGCGCCAGCTTCCGCCGAATCAACCCCGCTCGGGGATGACTGGTTAAAATCCTTCGGGCAGCTATCGGACGAACCGGCAGCTTCTGCTGAACCGATCGGCGACCTGGGCATTTCCGGCTGGTCAACCAACCGTGACGCGACGAAAGAAACCCCCTCCACCCCTCGCCCGTTCATCGAAGAAGGCCTGCCTGCCTGGATGGACAGCATCGAGCAGCCCATCATCCCCGAACCCAGCAACACGGCCCCGGCCTTATACGAAGAACCCGACAGCAGCCCCTTGACCCCCGATGAAAACGCGCCCTTCAAGGTAGACCTTCCCGATTGGATCGGGGAAGAGGCCGCTCCGCAAACTGTGGACGCTGCCATGACCGGTGAAGAAGAGCCCCAGCTCGAGTTGGCCGAAGCAGAGCTGCCCAGTTGGGTCGAAGATATGCGCCCGGTCGAATCTGCCATTGGCGGCGAACTGACCTCAGACGGTGACCAACGCATCGAAAAAGCTGGTCCTCTGGCTGGGCTGCGGGGTATTTTACCCGGCGAAGAAACAGCCGTCCGCTACCGCAAGTTGCCGGTATATTCCGTCAAGCTGCGTGTATCGGAGCGCCAGCGCCAGTATATCAACCTGCTGGAAAATGTCATCTCATTGGAAAACCAACCGCAGGTTGTTCCTTCACCGCCTTCCAAGGCCCCCCAGTTCATCCTACGACTTGCCATTGGCATTCTGATGATCCTTGGGCTGCTCCTGCCTCCCTTGCTGGACGTGCAAATTACTCCGCTGCCCTCCATCGCTCCACAGGGCATGTTGGAACTTTACGACACGGTTGAGTCCTTGCCGAATAACGCGCCTGTTCTACTGGCGGTAGAATACGAGCCCGCTCTGGCAGATGAGATGAAGTTGGCATCATTCGCCGTCATCGAGCACCTCATGGTCAAGCAGGCGCGCCTGGCCGTTGTTTCCACCGTGCCCACCGGGCCCATCATGGCTGAAGACCTGTTGAAAGAAATCCAGCTTCGCCAGCCCGGTTACATCCTGGACACCCAGACAGTGAATCTGTCCTATCTGGCGGGCGGCACCACCTCGTTGCTGGAATTCGCCAACCGCCCCCGCAATGCCGCCCCCGTGGCCCTCGACACCTCCCTCACCGGCCGGCTCCCCTGGGATGAACCCGTCTTACAAGATATTGGCAGTCTGAAAGACTTTGCCCTGGTGATCGTTTTGACAGACAGCGCCGAAACCGGCCGCGCCTGGGTAGAGCAGGTTCAACCCATGCTCGGCAGCACTCCGTTGGCCATGGTCACCAGCGCCCAGGCCGCCCCGCTGCTCCAGCCCTACCTCTCCTCGCAGCAGGTCGATGGATTGGTTTCTGGATTATACGGCGGAGCCATGTACGAAAAACGCTCCGGGCGGATCAGCCTTCCCGCCGGTTCCTACATGGCTTACCAGGGCGCGTTCCTGGTTGGCATTCTGGTGCTTTTCCTCGGTGGGATCATTTCCATATTTATGTCCATGAGCCGCCGGGCGAAGAAAGGCAAGGCATAGCAGCTATGGAATCGCAGCTCATCTTCACCCTGGTTGGTTTTGTTCTCACCATCATGGTGTTCTCCTATATTTTCGGAGATAACTTTCTCTTCCGGTTAGCCAGTTACCTCTTCGTGGGCGTTTCCGGCGGTTATGTAGGCGCGCTGGTCATCGACCAGGTGATCCTCCCGCGCCTGATTTACCCTCTGCTGCAAGGCAGCCTTGTCGAAAAAGCTCTGGCAGGCATCCCGCTTGCGCTTGGCGCTCTGCTCCTGTTCAAGCTTTCGCCCCGTTTGGCCCGCATTGGGAACATCCCAATGGCCTATTTGGTGGGCGTGGGCGCGGCCATCGCCGTAGGCGGAGCCGTGTTTGGCACGCTTCTCGGCCAAATCCGTGGCGCTGCCGAACCCTTCAACCTGTCTGATCCCGCCAACTCCTTCAGCGGCCTGCTAGAGGGCTTGGTGGTTCTGGTAGGCGCGGTGGGCACTCTGGTGTACTTCCAGTTTGGTGCCAATACCCGCCCCGATCAACTCCCGCGTCGCGCGCCTGTGGTGGAAAGCCTGGCTGTCGTTGGACAGGTCTTCATCGGCATCACCCTGGGCGCGCTCTTCGCCGGCGTTTATGCCGCCGCGGTCACCGCGCTGGTTGAACGCTGGCTCGATCTCCTCAAAACCATTGTCAGTTTCTTCTAAAAGGCCGCGCAGATGACCTCGCTCGTTGACGCTGAATCCGTTCTAACCATAGATATAGGCTCCGTGAATACCCGTGCCCTTCTGTTCGACGTGGTAGACGGGCAGTACCACTTTCTGGCAGGAGCGGTTGCCCCCTTCACTGGCGGCCCGCCTTTCTTTGACATCTCCGAAGGTGTCCACATTGCCCTCACCCATTTACAGGAAGTCACCGACCGGCCCTTACTCGACGAGAGCAATCGCATCATGGTGCCCAGCCAGCAGGATGGCAGTGGCGTGGACCGGTTGGGCATCACCTTCTCAGCCGGACGAGATTTGAGCACCGTCTTGGTGGGGCTGTTGGGCGAGGTTTCGCTAGAAAGCGCCGCCCGCCTGGCCGCCACCTCCTATCTCAAGGTCAACGATACAATCGGCCTGAATGACCGCCGCCGCACCGATGAACAATTGGACGCCATCCTCAAAGCCGGGCCGGACCTGATCCTTCTATCTGGAGGAACCGAAAAAGGGGCCACGCGCTCGGTGAGCAAATTAGTAGACCTGGTCTTGCTGGCGTGCAAAGTTCTGCCCGCTGAAAAGCGGCCCAAAGTGGTGTATTCGGGAAATCAAGCCCTGGCTAAACGCATCCAAGAAGCCGTCGGCAAAGTTACCGAGGTCGTAATCACCCCCAACATCCGCCCCACCTTTGACCTCGAAGATCTGAACCCGGCCATGAACACTCTGGCGCAGTTCCAGGGCAGCCTGCGCGCCAAACAAATCGGCGGATTGGCCAACCTGGCAGCTTTCAGCAGCGAAGCCCCCCTGCCCAATGCCACGGCCATTGGCCGTCTGGTGCGCTTCCTCAGCGAATACTACGACCCCTCCAAGGGCGTTTTGGGAGTGGACCTGGGCGCAAACTCCACCGTGTTGGCCGCGGGCCGTGCCGGGAAACTACACCTCAACGTGGCCCGGCCACTGGGTATGGGCGCGGGCATGGCCTCTCTCCTCCAGCAGGTTCCTCTCTCTGAAATCGCCCAATGGCTGCCCGTCAGCGTTCCAGAAAATGAACTGCGCGATTACTTGTGGCAGAAATCCGTTTTTCCCACATCCCTCCCCATGACCACGACCGCCCTCTCAATTGAGATGGCTGCGGCAAGGGCCATCTTGCGCCTGGCTGCCACACAAATGCTGGACCGTTATCCGTTCCTCAACATGGCCTTTGAACCCATCTTCGTGAGCGGCGCAACGCTCACTCAGGGAATCTCACCGGTGCAAAGCCTGATGGCCGTTCTGGACGGTCTCCAGCCCACTGGAATCACCACGCTATTTCTCGATCCCTACGGGCTGATGGCCGCCCTGGGCTCTGTCGCGCCGGGCAACGCCGTTCTACCCGTGCAAATCCTCGACTCCGGCACCTTTGTCAACCTGGCCTCGGTCATCTCTCCCATCAGCAATGCCCGCCCCGGAACCGTGATATTGAAAGTGAAGGTTACCTCTGATCAGGGCGATTTCAACGCCGAGGTTCGCCAGGGCTCCATCGTGGTCTTACCAGTTCGCCACGGGCAGCAGGTGCAGGTATTCCTCACCCCACAGCACGGCGCGTACATCGATCCCCGTTGGCGAGCTGGAGCAGGGTTTAAAATGGCTGGAGGGCTGTGTGGCGTGGTGATCGATGCTCGCGGGCGGCCTTTGCAACTACCCGACGACGACGCAAAGCGCCGCGATGTGTTGGTTCGCTGGACCCAGGCGGTCGAAAGTCGCCGGGCGGCATGAAGATTGCAACGGAGCACTTAAAATGTTAGCACCCGTTATTCACATTCTTGGCCTCACCAATATTCGCCGCACTCGCCTTTTACCGGTTGGCGGTAAGGTGGCTGTGCGCGTGGGACAGCGCCTCAACGCATCGGATGTGGTTGCCACGGCCAATGTGCCTACTCGCCACATCCTGGTGGACGTGCGCCGTGGGCTGGGCTTGTTCCGCGCCGGCGAAGCCGAACGAGCCATTGTGCGCATGGAAGGCGAGAAACTCCAGCCCGGTGATGTGATTGCCGAGACAGGCGGTATTTTCTCACGGGTCATGCGCGCCCCCGAAGCAGGCACCATTGTCATGATCTCCGGCGGTCGGGTCATTCTGGAAGCGGAGGCCGCCCCTGTTGAGCTGCGGGCTGGCATTCCCGGCGTGGTGACCGAAATTTACCCCGACCAGGGCGCGACCATTGAAACCAACGGCGCGCTCATCCAGGGCGTGTGGGGCAACGGGCGCGTAGGAGAAGGGCTGTTGTTTGTCCTGATTAAATCCCCCGATGACGAAATCACCCGCGCCGAAATCGACATCAGCTTGCGGGGGGCCATTGTGGCCGCCGGGCATTGCAGTAATCCAGACGTGCTCCGCTTTGGAGCCGAACTGCCGCTGCGCGGGCTCATTCTCACCAGCATGAGCGCCGATCTGATTCCAGTGGCAAATAGTGTCAATTATCCGATCATCGTTTTGGAAGGATTTGGTAAAATACCTCTTAATGATGCAGCCATGCGTTTGATCTCTACCAGTGAAAAACGCGATGTAGCGCTGACCGCGACCAGTAATCCTGCCACGGGGGAACGGCCGGAATTGGTGATCCCTTTGCCAGCAGAGAGCAACACCCCAGCCGAAATGGCCTATTTTTCGCCCGATCAAATGGTCCGCATCCAGGGTGAACCATACCGCGGTAAAATAGGGGTTATCGTTCAAGTTCGACCTGGAACCACAACCCTGCCCAACGGCCTGCGCGCGCCCGCGGCGGATGTGCGGCTGGACAAAGAAACGGTTGTCATCATCCCGTTAGCCAATCTAGAAGTTCTGTTGTAATCATCCAATACTATTGAGGAGAAGCACAAATGGCCAATTACAATGATAATGATCTGGAGGAACTCGACTTTGGTGAGTCCAGCCAACCCCCGGAGGCTGTGGAAGAAAAGAAACCCAGCAACCGCAACTTCCTGATCGCCATCGGCATCATCGGCGGCATTTTTGTGCTGGCCGTCATCGCCCTGGTGGTGGTTGCCACCGTCATCTTGCCCGGGCGCCAGGCGCGCCTGGCCGAGCAGAACCAGGCCCAATTGGCTGCCAACACCGCCACGGCTCAGTTCGCCACCGATCAGGTAGCCGCCGAAAAAGCGGCTGCGTTGCTGACCCCCACAGTGACTCCTCAACCCGCCAACACCGAAGCACCTCCCACTGCCACCAACACGCCCGTGGTCGCTCCTCAATCCACCCACACACCAACAGCGACATCTTCACCGGCCACCGATTCACAAAAAATGACCCTGGCCGCGCAACAAACCGCCCTGGCCGCGGGCAACACCACTGTCACGGTCGTTGCCACCTCAACCGCGCTTCCCAATACCGGCTTTGCGGATGAAGTTGGGCTGCCTGGGCTGCTCGGCGTCGGCCTGGCCATGCTGGTAATCATCTTCCTGGCCCGCCGCCTCCGCACCAACCCCACGGCTTCCTAAACCGCATTTCGTTGTAACAAAAAGCAATCGGCGGGCGAAAAACGCCTGCCGATTGCTTTTTGTCATCCAAGAGTAGTCAATTAAGTAACCGACGCCGCGACCTGCTCGCCAAAACCAAGCAGCGCTTTAACCATTTCCTGGGTGCGGCCTTCAGCATACACCCGCAGCACCGGCTCGGTCCCCGAAGGGCGAATCAGCAGCCAGGAATCGTCGCCCATAATATACTTGACCCCATCGGTCGTGGCAATTTCCGCCACCTTCTCCCCGCCAATCGACGCCGGGGGTTCGTTGACCAGTTTTTGGGTCATCTGCGATTTCGAAACCGGGCGTTTCAAACGCAAATCGGTGCGCTCATAGAAGGCCGGGCCAACCTTGGAAAGCAGATCGTTGACCAATTCGTACAGGCTGGTCTTATAAGCCGCCACCATCTCAACCACCAGCAGACCCATTAAGACGCCATCGCCTTCAGGGATGTGCCCCTTGAACGAAATGCCGCCCGATTCCTCGCCGCCAATGAGCACATCTTCGCTCATCATATAATCGGCGATATGGTTGAAACCCACCGGGGTTTCCCGCAATGACAATCCGTACTGCCGGGCCAGCCGGTCGATCATGCGAGTGGTCGAAACTGTGCGCACCACAGAACCGCTCCAACCGCGTTTTTCCACCAGGTAGCGCAGCGCCAGGGCCATGATCTTGTGCGGATCGACAAAGTTGCCGCGTTCATCCATCGCGCCGATGCGATCCGCATCGCCGTCTGTGGCCAGGCCAAAGCCGCCCATCCCCGTGCCAATGGCTCCCGCCAGCGCGCCCAGGTAACGTCCAATCGGCTCGGGATGCACACCACCGAAGCCGGGGTTCATCTCTCCACGAATCTCACACACCTCACAGCCGGTGCCCTGAAGAATGCCACGGATGACGCCGCGCCCCGAACCAAACATCGAGTCGACCACAAATCGCTGGGGGTTGTTGCCGATGATATCGAAATCAATCAACTTGCGCAGATGTTCGTTATAGGCTGGAATCGGATTGAAGCGCCGGATCAGCTTATCTTCCACAGCCTGCTCAAACTCCATCAAGTTCGGTCCGCGCGCCTGGGCTTCGTTATCGTTCAGGTAGACTTCTACCTGGCGGCACTGCTCGGGCAGCGCTGACCCTCCGTAAGCCGATTTGAGCTTGACGCCATTGTACCGGGGTGGGTTGTGCGACGCGGTGATCATCACCCCGCCCACCGCTTTCAGATCGCGGACAGCGAAAGAGATGGCCGGCGTCGGCGCATCGGCCTGGGCCAGGAACACGGTGAAGCCGTTGGCCGCCAAAACACGAGCCACCTCAGCCGCAAAACGATCAGACAGAAAGCGCGTGTCAAAGCCCACCACCATGCGCTTCGGGTCCACCTGGCCTGTTTTGGCCATGCCATTGGCCCACGAGCCGCTGGCCACCGCGTCCGCAATCGCCTGGGTCACCTGTCGCAGGTTCCCAAACGTAAACGTGTCTGATATTACGGCTCTCCAGCCGTCGGTTCCGAAATGAATAGGCATCAATACATCTCCTTAAAAATGGATTATTCCAACAATATTACCAGCCTGGAGCGGGAGTGGCTGTTGCCAACAAAGACCGGACAATCCACCCTTCGGTCCCATCCGCCAGGCGCACTTTGACCCAAGTTACTCCATCGGTTTGTTCGACATCCGGAAGCACTTGCACCAATGTGCCATTCAACAGGCTTTGCACATAGTCGCCGTCAAAATTGGGTTGGTTGCGTACCCAGGCCCCATTGCCATCCTTCACTGCCACGCGCGCCCAAACCGGGGTCGGCTCAGGAGTCACCGTTTGCGTGGGGGTCCGCGTGGGGATCAAAGTGTTCGTCGCCACGCGCGTGGGCGTGCGCGATGGGCTGGGTGTCTCCACGATCGTTGGACTGGGAAGCGTACCCGTGACGGCTGGCTCCGTTTGGGTTTCCTCGCCACTGGTCGCACTCTGTGTCTCCGCAATCACCTGGGTGGGCGCGCTCTTGACCACCTGCGTCGGTGTGGGCATCAACAAAGCGATGCGGGTGGCCGCGCCGCTGCGCCAGAGAATTCCCAACGAAAGTACACTGACCAACAAGAAAGCACCCGCCAGCCCGTAACCCAAGGAACGCGCTGGTCGCAGACCAAACAGCGCCAAAACCATCATCGCCACCAGCGCTCCCCACAACAGGTAAGCCAGAGACAAGGCCAGGCCCTGCGCCCAATGCTCATATAAACCCGAGGTCAGACCAAAACCCGCCGCGCCCAGAGGCAAATACACTTCGTATGCGATCGCCACACTGCTGACCAACGGTCGTTGATTGGCCGAACGAGCCAGCAAGAAAGCCGTAATCGCCACAGCGATGGTGATCAGCGCAAAATCGAACCAGGTGAAGGAAAGGTGAATGGCCGCTTGCCAGCCCGAACCCACATTCAACGCCCTGGCAAACACACCCGAAAATGTCCCCGTGAGGAAGAAGATCAATCCCCCAATGATCAGGCTGCCAGAGGACAGGAACAGGAATGACAGCGATCCACCCAGCGCCGCAATGGGCAGCCCCAGAGCCGGACCCATGAAAGGCGCTAACAAGACAGCCAGCAGCCCTAAGGCAGGCGAGTCGAAGATCATGGCGATTCCAAAGGCCAGCCCCGAAAGTAGCGCGGAAATGTAAAAATCGGCGCCCGGAATCACCCGGCGGCCCAAATCATCCAGCAATCGCGCGCGGCCTTCAGAACCAGTCCCCGTGAGATGCCGTTGCTGGCGTCTGCGCCTGGCTGGCGGCAGCGGTTCTTCGTTTTCAAAAATCGGTTCGCTGGTAGGCAAATTCATTTGCGAAGCGTAGCCACCAATCGTAATGGTTTTTCGAGCAATTCCAGAGCCGAAAGAATATCTGGGCAAATCACATCAGCGGAATTCAACGCCGAGACCGCCAGTCCTTCTTTCGAGAACACGCACAGACCAATCACGGCTGCTTTCAGCATTTGGGTGTCATTTTCACCCTGGCCAATCGCCACGGTCCGCTCTGGATTGAGTTGCAAGACCAATGCCGCCTTCTGCTCGGCTTCCTGCCCGGGCGTCAGGCGCACCGACCGCAGACCCAACTGCTGGTCGATGATATCCTGCCGACCATGGGTATCCGCCGTCACCAGGTGTACTTCAAGGCGATCGCGCAAACGGTTTAGCGCCCGGCTCACACCGTCGATTAACTGGCCGTCCAGCGCCAGCGTCCCGTTCACATCACATACCAGGTGCTCCAGGCGGGTCACCCCCCTCCCGGGAATGGTCAACTCAATCATGGGATTTATTATACCCGACTTCTGGGCCTGCCCCGCCTGGGGCAATTTGGGATCATTGGGAATTGACGCGGTGAAATCCGCGTTTTGCGTTCCTAGCCTGTAGTAAGGTAAAATAAGCCCATGCTTCGCACCAAACACCTTCTTCCTGTGCTTCTTCTGGCCGCACTGCTGCTTGGCGCCTGCAACGGCTCCAGTCTCACCCAGGCCCCGCCCACTCCCAGCGCCCCCGCGCCCCCCCCCCCGC